>NZ_JBHVKJ010000038.1:0-56090 GCF_042798275.1 Nocardioides sp. NPDC057767
AGACAGCGGCATGGGCGTGCCGACTCGACCGACGGGAACGACTTCTCGGCCGACCGGGGCGACGGCTCGGCAAAAGACGAACGCCCCGCCTCCCGGAACTCGGGGCGGGGCGTTCGGAGCGCCGATCAGCGTCGCGCTCTACCTAGAAGCTGAATCAGCGGGTCTCGCGGTGCGCGGTGTGCTTGCGGCAACGCGGGCAGTACTTGTTGAGCTCGATGCGGTCGGGGTCGTTCCGACGGTTCTTCTTCGAGATGTAGTTCCGCTCCTTGCACTCGGTGCAAGCGAGGGTGATCTTCGGGCGAACGTCGCTGCTCTTGCTGGCCACAGGAGTTTCCTTACAGTGCTGATCGAGGTGATGCGGTCTTTGGCGGTAGCGGGGGCGGGGATCGAACCCGCGACCTCACGATTATGAGTCGTGCGCTCTAACCGCCTGAGCTACCCCGCCTCAACAGGAATCAGGCCCGCAGTATTCCTACTGCGGGTCCCGAACTCCAGAGCCCCTTTACGGAATCGAACCGTAGACCTTCTCCTTACCATGGAGACGCTCTGCCGACTGAGCTAAAGGGGCGTTGCGAGAGAGAACATTACGGCACGGCGCGATGGGCAACAAATCGAGACGCACCCTTGGTTCGAAGACCGCATCACCGCAGGTCAGCGGGGTCCTCGGTGCTCCTGCCGGGCTCCCAGATACGCGCGAAACCCATCGCTTCCTCGAGCTCGTAGGACAGCTCGAGGAGCATTCGCTCCCGTCCCGGTGCGGCCCCGAACATCATTCCCTGGGGCAGCCCGGCGAGCGTCTGCTGCACCGGCAGCGACACCGCCGGCCCACCGGTGACGTTCTGCCACGGCGTGAACGCGACCCAGTCCATCAGCCGCTTCATCACCAGGTCGTAGGCCTGGCTCGGCGCCAGCCGCCCGACCTCCGGGGTCTCGTGCGCGACGGTGGGCGTCAGCACGACGTCGTACGCAGCATGGAACCCCTCCGCAATGGCCTGCGCCTTGCGCAGCCGGACGATGGCGGCCGGGACGTGCTTGGCGTTCCTCATCGTGTGCTGGGCCAGGCCGACGGTGAGGTTGTCGAGCCGCTGGCGGTCCCAGGTCTTGCCGCGCAGCGGGCCGGCGTTGACCAGGGCGACGGCGAGCGTGCCCCAGTAGAGGATGAAGTCGTCGGCGAAGGTCTCGGGCACAGGCGGCGTCACCGTCTCGACGGTGTGGCCCAGCTCCTCCAGCACCGCCGCCGTCTTCAGCGTCAGCTCGGCGACCTCGGGGCTCGCCTCGCGCCCGAGCGCGCCGGTGAAGACCGCGAAGCGGAGCCGCTTCGAGCCGGGCCCGGTGACGTTCCCGATGGGCGGCAACGAGGTGTGGTGCGCCTTCTCGGCCTCCCGGAAGAACGCCGCGGTGTCGCGCACCGAACGGGTCAGGACGCCGTCGGTGACGATCTTGAGCGGCAACAGCCCGTAGAGCGGGTCCTGCGGCAGCCGGTCGCGGGTCGGTTTGAGACCGACCAGCCCACAGGCACCCGCGGGGATCCGGATCGAGCCACCACCGTCGTTGCCGTGGGCCATCGGCACCGCCCCGGCGGCCACCAGCGCCCCGGATCCGGCCGACGAGGCACCGGCCACGCGCCCGGTGTCCCACGGGTTGCGCACCGTGCCGAGCCGCGCGTGCTCGGCGGTGCCCGAGAAGCCGAACTCGGAGAGCTGGGTCTTGCCCAGTGACAGCAGGCCGAGCTTGAAGAGCAGCTTGGTCATCTCGCCGTTGCGCGACGCCGGCGGCATCGCGTAGGAATCCGTGCCGTTCCTGGTGGGCACCCCGGCGACGTCGGTGTTGTCCTTGATCAGGGTGGGCACGCCCGCGAAGAACCCTGCCCGGGGAGCGCGCGCCTGGACCCGGGCCCGGTCGAAGGTGCGGTAGGCCATCGCGCCGAGCGCCGGGTCGACCGACTCGATCCGGGCGATGGCTGCCTCGACCGCCTCGACCGTGGTGAGGTCACCGCGCCGCAGAGCCTCGGCGACCCCGACCGCGTCGAGAGTGCCGAGTACGTCGTCGGTGAAGGCGTGCACGCGAGCCATGAGGCCAACGGTAAGGCGTGAGTGAAGCTCAGAGGAGGAAGTACGCCACCAGCGGAACCATGAGACACGTCACGACCGCGGTGAGCCCCATCGCCAGCCCGGAGAAGGCACCCTCGACCTGGCTCTCCTCCAGCATCCGGGCGGTGCCGATGCCGTGGGAGACGGCGCCGACGGCCACGCCACGGGCTCGCGGGTCACGGATCCGGAGCAGGGTCAGCACCCGCGGCGCGACCATCGCGGCGATGATCCCGATCACGATCGCGAAGGCCGCCGCCAGCTCCGGATAGCCGCCGAGGCGGTCGGTCAGCTCGATCGCCACCGGCGTCGTCACCGCCTTCGGAGCCATCGTCCGCTCCAGCACGTCGCTGCCTCCGAGCCAGCGCACCAGCAGGATGCCGCTGACCATCGAGACCGCCACGCCGGCGGTCAGCGCGACCAGGACGGGCACCACCATCCCCTTCAGCCGGGAGACCTGGTGGTAGAGGGGGATCGCCAGCGCGACCGTCGCCGGGCCGAGCAGGAAGCTGATCAGCGTGGTGGCGTCGGCGTAGTCGTCATACGACGTGCCGCTGACCGTCAGCAGCACGCCGATGATCACGATCGCGACCGCCACCGGCTGTGCCAGCGGCGAGTGGGTCCGCGTGCGCAGCCACCGCCCCAGCTCGTAGGCAGCCACCGTCACGAACAGCCACAGGATGACGCTCACTCGATCTCCTCCCCGGGCGCGCCCTCGGTGCCGGCAGCCGCGGACACCCGGCGGAGGAAGAGGTTGAGCACCCAACCCACGGTCGCCAGGCCGAGGAGCCAGGAGCCCAGCAGCGCGACGACGATCGGCACCGCCGAGTCGCGGATGAGCGCGACGTAGGCGATCACGCCGACACCGGCCGGGATGAAGAAGAGCTGCAGGTGGGAGAGGAAGTAGTCGCCCACCTGGATGATCGGGTCGTCCGCGCCGTCACGGCGGCGCAGCAGCAGCGCGACGAAGAGCAGCAGCATCCCCACCACCGGACCGGGCAACGGGATCCCGGTGAGCTCGACGATCGCGGTTCCGGCCAGCTGGCACCCGAGCAGCCAGAGCAGGCCGACGATCACGAGGCGATGGATTCGATGGCCATCGCGGCGCAGCCGACCAAGCCCGAGGAGTCCCCGTGCAGCTGGGCCAT
This sequence comes from Nocardioides sp. NPDC057767, assembly GCF_042798275.1. Lineage (NCBI taxonomy): Bacteria > Bacillati > Actinomycetota > Actinomycetes > Propionibacteriales > Nocardioidaceae > Nocardioides > Nocardioides sp. NPDC057767. The sequence continues at coordinate 3,236 of NZ_JBHVKJ010000038.1, forward strand.
GAAGGTGAGCTCGCGGGTGGCGATCGGGTTGGCCCGGGCGTAGACGCTCTCGCGCACCCCGGCGGTGTAGAGGTCGAAGGCACCGGCCATGTCACCGCCGATGACGACGACCTCGGGGTTGAGCAGGTTGACGGCCGTGGCCACGACCTCGCCGAGCTGTCGGCCGCCCTCGCGCAGCAGCCCGCGCGCCACGGCGTCGCCGGCGAGCGCGGCGGCCACCAGGTCGCGTACGTGACCGGCGGGGACGCCGGAGTCGGTCAGCCGCTGCGCGAGCGCCCAGCCCGAGGCGACCGTCTCCAGACAGCCGGTCGAGCCGCAGCGGCAGGGCCGGTCGCCGGCGGCGTCGATGCGGGTGTGGCCGATCTCGCCGGCCGCCCCGAGGGCGCCGGTGACCACCTTGCCGTCGACGATGATGCCCATGCCGAGGCCGGTCGAGGCCTTGATGACCAGGGCGTTGCGTACGGGATGGTCGGAGTTGAAGAGCTCCGAGCGCGCCAGCACGTGGGCGTCGTGGGCGAGGATCAGCGGCGCGTCGGTCAGCGCGGTGAAGTAGGGCGCCAGCTGGACGCCGTCCCAGCCGCCCATCGCGGGGGTGTCGATGCTCATCCCGAGGTCGGGGTTGACCACGCCGGGAAGGCTCATCCCGATCGCCAGCACCGGCAGGTCGATCGAGGTCACCATCTTGGTCATCCGCTCGACGATCTCGGGCATCAGCGCCTCGGCGGAGATGCCGACCTCGTGGTCGCGGGTGTCACCGGCCAGCTCGCGGCCGGCGAGGTCGAAGACCGCCGCCTGGCTACGGCTGCGGCCCACTGCCACGGCCAGCACAACCCCTGGGTCTGCGGATTCGTCACTCACGGCTGCAGTCTAAGCACGGGCACGGGCCCTGCCTAAGACCGCGAGCGGAGACGCGCGTTGGGCAGCGGAGGCGCCGGGATGGGCCTCTGGTGGTTGCCCTCGACCACACCGAAACGCCCCTCGGCCAGGTCCTGGGAGTCCTCGACCACCTCGCCGCCACCGCGGGTGACCTGGTCCTGCCATTGCTGGCGGTAGCCGACGACCTCGTCGTGGGTGCGCCCGACGAAGTTCCACCACATGATGATCGACTCGCCGAACGGCGGACCGCCGAGGAGGAGCAGCCGGGTCCATGCCTCGCCGGCCTGCAGCACCAGGGTGGTGGCACCCGGAGGCGCGTACGCCAGCGAGTCCTTCTCCACCGTGGCCGAGGCGGGACCGGACGGGCCGACACCGGTCATCTCGACCTCACCCGTGTCCACGAGCACGCCGTGCTCGAACCGGGACTCGACCGGGATCTCCAGCCGGGTGCCGGGCTCGAGCAGGATCTCGGCACCGAGGATCTCGGAGTAGGTGAGCACGGGGGACGTGGCGCCCAGGAGCGATCCCAGGAAGACCCTGACCGTCGCCCCGTCGCGCTCGATCGGCGTCGGCGCGTGGTTCTCGAAGGCCGGCTCGACGTCGCGGAACTCGTCCGGCAGCGCGACCCACAGCTGTGCCCCGTGCAGGACGGTGGTCTCAGCCGTCGAGTTCTCCGAGTGGGAGATGCCGCGGCCGGCGGTCATCAGGTTGACCTCGCCGGGGCGCACCATCGCGACGGTGCCGACCGAGTCGCGGTGCTCGATCTCCCCGGTGAACAGCCAGGAGACCGTCGCCAGCCCGGTGTGCGGGTGGGGCGGCACCTCCATCCCGCCGGAGACCACGACGTCGTCGGGACCGTAGTGGTCCAGGAAGCACCACGCGCCGATCAGCGAGCGCGAGCGGGCGGGCAGGGTGCGGCGTACGTTCATCGCCCGAGGACCACCCAGAGGCACGTCTCGCGGGGTGATGATCTGGATCTCGACGCCTTCGTCACCGGTGCCACCGACACACTCGACAGGGGTGGGGTGGGCATCGAGGTTGGTCATGTCTTCAACGATATCTCGTACGTTGCCTCGCCATGCCGCCGTCACATCGAGGTCGCCGACGGGCTACCTCGATGCCACACGATATGGCCGTGCTCATCGCTCAGCTCGCGAACTTCGTCGGCCCCACCTCCGGAGGGATGAAGACGGCTCTGGAGGCCCTCGCCCGCGGATACGTCGAAGCGGGCCACGACCGGCTTCTCGTCGTCCCCGGCCCGTACGACGCGGTCACCTCGACCGACCTCGGCGAGGTGGTGCAGCTGAGAGCGCCACGCGTGGGCGGCGGCTACCGGCTCATCATCGAGCCGTGGCGGGTGACCGAGGTGCTGACCCGCTACCGCCCGACGAGTCTCGAGGTCAGCGACAAGTTCACGATGCTCCCGGTCTCCCGCTGGGCGAGGCGCCAGGGCATCGGGACGGTGCTCTTCTCCCACGAGCGGCTCGACGAGTACATGCCCACCTACACCGGCATGGACACCACCTCGAAGGTCTCCACCGCGCTCCTCAACCGGATGCTGGTGCGCTCCTTCGACCAGGTGCTGGTCACCTCCGACTACGCCCGGCACGAGTTCGAGCCGCTCGCGGCGACCGTCGGCTGCCCGATCGCGCAGGTGCCGCTGGGTGTCGACCTGGACTTCTTCCAGCCCTCCCTCGGGCACCGCGACGACACCCTGAGGATCGTTCACGTCGGCCGCCTCTCCCGGGAGAAGTCGCCCGATCTCGCCGTCGCCACCGCCGTCGAGCTGCATCGCCGCGGGTTCGACGTACGCATGGACGTCTACGGCGACGGTCCGCACCGTGCCGAGATCGAAACGCTCGCGGCCGAGGCGCCGATCTTCTTCCACGGCCACGTGTCCGACCGCCACCGGATCGCCCGGGCGCTGGCCGCGGCCGACGTGGCCCTCTCGGTCTGCCCCCGCGAGACCTTCGGGCTCGCCGTCCTCGAGGCCCTCGCCAGCGGTACGCCGGTGGTGACCGCCGATCGCGGCGGCGCCCGCGAGCTCATCGACTCCCGGTGCGGAGCCTGGGCTCCTGCCCACCCCGCGGCGCTGGCCGACGCGGTGATCGACATCGCCGAGCGCCCGGTGGTCGCGACCCGCCGTGCGGCCCGGGAACGGGCCGAGCAGTTCCCGTGGGCGCGCACGATCGAGGAGATGCTGGCGCTCCACGAGAGCCTCGCGCAGGAGACCGCGCCGACCTATCTCCTCGCGCGTTCTCGGCAGCGGCAGGCGCCCCGGCGGGCTCGGCGTTACGCATGAGCCGTTGACTCGTTAGAGGTTTCACCATGAGCGATTCAACGAAAGTCACCGCTGAAGCCGACCAGGTAACACTGCAGCAGCACACGCACTTCGCCGACTCGTTCGGCCCGGTGTGCAGCGCTTACGGAGAAGACCCGCCGACGACCTACGACTACCGCGAGGTCACCTGCGGCGACTGCCGGCATGCCGCGCCCTACATCAGCGCCCTGCCTGAGCACCTCAAGCCCAGGTCGACGCGACGGCGCTCCTGGCCGCGGTCGATGCAGGAGCACGCCTAGGGGACGTCCGAGTGGGCGCGGATCACGGTCGGCTCCGGCTGCACCGGCGTCCACCTCTGCGCCGAGCGTGACCGGGCGAGCCCGACGATCCCGGTGACCAGCAGCGCCGCGGCGCTCACCGCGACCCACGGCGTGGGGGCGGAGGCGCCGAAGGCGACCACGGCTGCGACGTACGAGACGGTGGGGTTGGTGATCGTCATCGCCGCCATCGCCCAGGGCAGCGGCCCGGCGGCCAACGCCGCCTGGGTGAGCACGATGCCGAGGCCGCAGGTGCACAGCAGCCCGTAGAACGCCGGCAGCGTGAACAGGCCGAGGACACCGTCGGCGGCGGCCCGGTCGGCGGTGATCTTCAGCAGCACCGAGGTGGTCGCGAACGAGCACCCGGCCGCGACCGCCGTGGTGGCCGCCGCGACCGGCGGCGGGAACCGGTGCGCCACCAGCAGGAGTACGCAGATCAGAGCCGCCACGCAGCCGGCGAGGAGCGCCACGCGCCCCACCTCGGCATAGGTGCCGCCGCGATGGTCGTCGGTGACCAGCAGGATCACGCCGCCGCAGATCGCGGCCCCGCTGGCCCAGTCGGCGACCGTCGGCCAGTGCCGCGCGGCGATCGACGCGAAGACGAGCGCGAAGAGCAGCTGAGTGGGCATCACCGACTGCACCACCGAGACCGACCCGAGATGGAGCGCGACCGCCTGCACCCCGAAGCCGACGGCGTTGATCGCCGCGCCGGTGACCCAGAGCGGGTTGCGCACCAGCGCCAGCATCAGCTGCTCGACCCCGGAGATCCCGCCGCTGCGGCCGGGCGCGAGAGCGCTGGCGCGCTGCTGAACAGCAGCGGAGAGCGAGAACAGGACGCATGCGCCGATGGCCAGGCCGACGGCCGCAGCATGATGCATGCTGCGACGCTAGGCCTCGCGAGGAAAGCTCACCCGCCGCTCATGCGAGCATCGGATGAACCCTGGGGGTCAGTTCTTCACCTTCGCGCCCATGATCTCGCCGTACTCGACCCCGAGGACCGACGGGTCGCCGTCCTCCGGCACCAGCACGGCGACCGTCACCGCAGACCGGATCGACAGGTTCTTGCCGGCCCGGCTGCGGAACTCGTCGTAGGGCGGATTCCACTCCCACTCGCTGTCCTGGCCGCCGACGACGGCGTCCGTCGTGAAGTCCAGCATCGCGAGCGCGCCCGCGGGCGTCTGCACGATGCGGGTGCTGGTCGCGTCGAAGGGCTCGGCGGTCGTCCTGACCATGTCCACGCCCATGTCGGAGGCGTACGCGGCGATCTCCTTGCCCGGTGCGGCCAGCTTCTTGAACCCGCCGAGGCCGTCGATCCTCCTGGGCTTCTCGAGGTAGGCGTCGATCGTCGCCGCGATCTCCTCGACCTGCTTCGTCACAGCCGTGGGCGCCGGGGCCGCGCCCTCGACCTCGGGCGGCAGGGCCTTCCTCTTGACGCCGAGGCTGCTGCGTACCTTCCAGGGCGAGAGGGCGTCCTGCTGCTCGTAGACGGCCAGCCGGGTCAGCTTCCGCTTCCTGTCGCCCTTGACGTCGACCTCGATGACGGCCCACATCGGGTACTCGCCGAGCTGCACCGACCACACCCGTCCGGCGACGGCTCTCCAGGTGGGCGGGCGGTCCCTGACGTCGAAGCTCTTGTTGGCCGCGGAGGTGAGCTGGTCCTTGGCCAGGACCGGCCCGCTGTCGGCCTCGGTCCACGCCTCGCCCTCCCACTTCCCGGGCTGGTTGGCCTTGATCGCCTTGTTGTTGCGCTTGTTCCAGTCCTTCATCAGATCCGCGACGTCGTCCGCCCGCAACGAGACCTTGCCGGCCTGCTCGAGCTCGACGGCCGCGGGCATCGAGCACCCGGTGAGCGAGAGCGTCAGCAAGCCGATCCCCGCCGCCGCGCCCAGGCGGCGGTAGAGCCCGCCGGTGGGCGCACGCGGTGGCGCGGGTGGGGTCGGGTGGACGTACGCAGCCGGCGGACGCGGCGCCTGCCACTCCTCCGGACGCTCGCGCCTGCCGGTCAGCAGCAAGGCGACCGCGCCGACCAGCAGCAGGGCACCGAGGCCGGCGACGCCCAGCGAGACCGCGAAGATCCCGTCGACCCGATAGCCGAAGGCGAGCTTGATCGGTCCGCCGTCCCGGCTCGCGGCCAGGAACGAGACCGGCTTCCCCTCGAGCGTCACGTTCAGCTCCTGGGTCCCGGAGCCCGAGACCGCCTCGTGCCACCATGGCGCCCGGGAGGCATCCGGCACCTGCTCCCCCGAGCCTGCGGTGCCGCTGACCCTGGTCAGCGGCGTCCTGGCGATCTCGACTGCCCGGGTGCCCTTGACGACGTCGAGGACATCGACGGGGTTGCCTACGCCGATATAGGTCTCTCCCAGCGCCTCCACACGCACCGTGACCGGGAGCCGGTCGAAGGCGAACGCCTCCGGCGTGGAGTACGCCGCGCCCTGCTCGATCGGGGTCTCCTTGCCCATCACCACGTCGTCGGGCCCGGCGGCGACGGCCAGACCCGCTCCGAGGAGAGCAAGCGGCGCCCCGACCAGCCCGAGGATCACCGCCAGGAAGATCCTGCCGCCCTTCCTCGGCCGAGCGGGACCAGGGTTCACGGGTGCGTACGTTGCCGAGCTCATCGAGACCTTCTACGTGGGGGTCCCGAGAAAGTGGACGCGGCAATCTAGCGCTGTCGCGTCCCGTCCGAGAAGCGATTAACCCAGCCCCGCACGGTATTACCAGTCAGTATGGAACGTTTACGTTGACTTGGTAACTCCGATGCCGTGTCGCTCGGACCACCCGCCTTTCAGTGTCTTTAGCGTCATGAAGCGGTCACGGACGTGCCGATGTCGATGTTGTCGGCCCGAGTCGTGGCCGCTGATGTTGTTTCAATTCGAATTGATCGATGAAAGGTACGAAATGAGCAAGAAGACAGGGCTGCTCCGCCGCGCCGTGGCCGTCGCCGCCTTCTCGGGTGTCGCCTTCGCGCTGACCAACGGAGCGGCCGTGGCCGCCCCGGCGGACGTCAACGTGCCGGCCGCCTCCGACGTGACCCCGTCGGACCTCTCCCCCTCGTCGCAGAAGGCCTGGGAGGACTTCATCCTCGGCGGCTCCTACGTGACCGAGGGCGCTGCCCAGATGATCAGCGGTGCCTGGGTCGGCGCTCCCGGCCTGATCCTCGCCGGTGCCACCGGCGCGCCCCTGACCCCGGAGCAGATGGAGGCCTGGGAGAACTGGGACGAGGGTGGCCGCAAGATCGGTGAGGGTGCCGCGATGATGGTCGCCGGCGCCTACGTCGGTGCTCCCGGCATCATCCTCGACCAGATCGCGGGCGGGGCGACCCCGAGCGACCTCTCGCCGAGCGAGCTCGAGCAGGTCACGTTCCTCATCCCGGAGGACAGCCCGGCACTCGACGGTGTTCCCACCGAGCAGGTCCCGAACCCGATGGCTCCTCTCGGGTCCTTCTGAGCGACGACATGACTGCTGCCGGCCGAGCGTAGTTCCCACCACGATCCGATCGGCGCCGTCCCCAGATGGCCTAGGCGTGCACCCCGTGCACGGCCAGGCCATCTGCGCATTTACGCGCATTCAGACAACAACGTTGCAGTTTTCTGGAAATTACGTCATTACATTTCATTCGTCACTTAGTTGACACGAAAACAGCCGTGTCGCTTGCACTGATGGCTGTTGATGCTCCTAGCATCTTTACCCGGACGCGAACGTATCGATGCAGCTGTTATCGGTCCGGGGGTCGCGCCCGCGCGTGATGTTTCGATTCGAATTGATCGATGAAAGGTACGAAATGAACAAGAAGACAGGGCTGCTCCGCCGCGCCGCGGCCGTCGCCGCCTTCTCGGGTGTCGCCATCGCACTGACCGCCGGCACCGCCACCGCGGCTCCGGGCGACGAGCACCACAAGCGCACCGAGGCCGAGTGCATCAAGGAGAACTCCGCCGGTGCCTCCGACCTCTCGCCCTCGAGCCAGAAGGCCTGGGCCGGCTTCATCTGCGGCACCGGTCAGGCGACCGGCGGCGCGGCCCGCATGGTCTCCGGCACCTGGGTCGGCGCCCCCGGCCTCATCCTGATGGGCGCCACGGGCGGCGAGCTGAGCCCCGCGCAGAAGAAGGCCTGGGTGAACTTCGACGGTGGCGCTCACCAGGTCGGCAACGGTGCCGCCATGGTCGTCTCCGGCGCCTACGTCGGTGCGCCCGGCATCGTCATGGACAAGATCCTCGGTGGCGCCATGCCGTCCGAGCTGTCCGACAGCGAGATGGACCAGGTCTCCTTCCTGCTCCCCATGGACAACCCGGCCCTCGACGGCCTTCCGGTCCACGAGGTCCCGAACCCGCTGGGTCCGCTGGGCACCTTCTGAGAAACATGACCATGGCCGAGTGATCACCCCCTACCGACTGCTCGGCACCGTCACACAGGTGGCCCCGGGCGTGCACATGTGCACGCCGGGGCCACCTGCACGTTGTGAGCGGGGGGCGAGCCGGGCTCAGTCGTACGCCAGAGGCTCCTCGATCACGTTCATCACCGCCCGCGCGACCCAGTAGTGACGGCCGCCGCGGCCCGACCGGCCGGCCGCCTCGATCCACCCCCGCCGCTCGGCGTCCTGGATCAGGTTGCGGGCGCCCTGGTTGGTCAGTCCGGTCGCGTCCTGGACGCGCTTGACGGTCAGATAGGGGTTGGCGAACAGCAGCGTGACCAGCCCGGACAGGTTGGCGCGCGAGGTGGCCGCCTCGTCGAGGTAGCCCTCCCGGAGCGCGACCAGACGCTCCGACCGCGTCGTGGCGTCCTCTGCCGAGCGCCGCACCCCGGTGAGGAAGAACTGCAGCCACTCCTGCATCTCACCGCGCTCACGGACGCCCTGCAGCCGCTGGTAGTAGGTCTGGCGATGCGCCTCGATGTAGCCGGAGAGATAGAGCAGCGGCGTGGTCATCCGCCCCTCCTCCATCAGCATCAGGTTGATCAGCAGCCGGCCGATGCGCCCGTTGCCGTCGAGGAACGGGTGGATCGTCTCGAACTGGTAGTGCATCAGCGCGCAGCGCACCAGCGTCGGGCTGAGGTCGGGGACGTTGACGTACGCCTCCCAGTCGGCGATCAGCTCCGGCAGGTCGGGCGGGAGAGGCGGGACGTACGCGGCGGTGGTGGGGTCGTCGGTCGGCGACCCCACCCAGACCGGCATCCGCCGGAACTCACCGGGGTGGCGCTCGTGGCCGCGGACGCCGGTGAGGAGCGTCTTGTGGAGCTCGAGGACGAGGCGCTGGCTGAGCGGCCAGCTCCTGATGAGCTCGAAGCCCTGGCGGGTCGCGGCGAGGTAGGCCTTGACCTCGGCGACGTCCTCGCTCTTGGTCGCCTGACCGCTGGCCTCGTCCTGGAGCACCTCCTCCAGGGAGGTCTGGGTGCCCTCGATCCGCGAGGAGGCGACCGCCTCCCGGGTGAGGTAGGGCCCGATCAGCAGCTCGGGGTCGTGGATCAGCGCGCTCACGCCCTGCAGGCGCCCCAACGCGGCGTCGGCGTCCGAGAGCGCCTTCACGGTGATCGGCTCGAGGGCCAGGTCGCGCGGGATGTGGGCGGGCAGGTAGTACCAGTAGGCCCACCTGTTGCCCGGCTCCCGGACCGCCCGGCCGAACTGCGGAGCGTCGTACCTCTCCGGATCCATGACCGGTCAACTTACCACTCGAGCGCCATTTGAGTTGGAAGTTGACGAGAACTTCCAACGGGGCGTTGGGGAGTTCCTGACAACCTCCAACTCCACCCCGGACCTAGGCTGGGGATCGTGCAGTTCGGACAGTATCCCGCTCCCCGTCATACGATCGCCCACCTCTCCGACACCCATCTCTACGCCGGTGACCGGCGGATCTTCGGCAAGGTCGACCCGACGCCCGGCTTCGAGCGTGCCCTGGACCGGCTGCGCGGGATGACCGTCCCGCCGCAGGCGATCGTCTTCACCGGTGACCTCGCCGACCTGGGTGAGCGCGACGCCTACGCACGCCTCCGCAAGCAGGTCGAGCCGGTCGCCGCCGACCTCGGCGCCGAGATCATCTGGGTGATGGGCAACCACGACGAGCGCGAGGTCTACTCCGAGGTGCTCTTCGGAGAGGCGTCCGACGCCCCGCAGGACCGGGTCCACGACATCCACGGTCTGCGGATCATCGCTCTGGACACCACCGTGCCGGGGTGGCACCACGGCGACATCACCCAGGCACAGCTGGACTGGCTGAGCGAGGTTCTTTCCGAGCCGGCGCCGCACGGCACCCTGCTCGCGATGCATCACCCACCGATCCCGCTCCCCCTCAACGAGGCCAGCGTGATCATCGAGCTCGACGGTCAGGACCGGCTGGCTCCCGTGCTGCAGGGGACCGATGTGCGCGCCGTTCTCGCAGGTCACCTGCACTACTCGACCAGCACCACCTTCGCCGGCATCCCGGTCTCGGTGGCCTCCGCGAGCTGCTACACGGCCGCGCCCGCGACGCTCGACCGCTACTCCGCCTCCGTCGACGGCCATCAGGCGATCTCGCTGGTCCATCTCTACGACGAGGGCGCCGGCGGCATCCCCGGGGCGCCGGTCGTCCACACCACGGTGCCCATCGGCGAGGCACCCGAGGTCGCCGGTTTCCCCTCCTCGGTCCTGGAGAAGCTCGGGCCGATGACCCCCGCCGAGCGTCGCGACCTGTTCTCCCGCAAGGGCAAGGCCGCCCGCGCGCTGCGGCGTCAGCTTCGAGACTGACCGAAGTCGTCCTCGATCTCCGACTCGAGGCTGATGTGGGCCTACGTCCGGGCCCGGAACGATGGCTGTGACACGTCGACGACGACAGGAGCAGCCATGTCTCGGACCCTCGTCCGCACCGGCACCACAGCGCTGGCAGCGGTGCTTCTTCCTCTCACCGCCATCCCAGCGGCGTACGCCGATCCCGAGCCCGGCCCGGAGACGACGGCGGTCGCGCCGGACCCGACCGCGCTGACCCGGGAGGCAACCGCGATCGCCGAGCGGGCGGCCGCCGATCGGAAGGGGCTCCGGGCCCGGTCGGCGGCTCCCTCCGCCGCCGACCTCGACCGTGCGGTCGGCGCGCTCATCGCCGATGGTGCCGTCGGGGTCACCGCCCGGGTCGAGACGCCCGACCTGGTGTGGTCGGGGGCGGGCGGCGTACGCGAGGTCGGGAAGAAGAGGCCGGTCCGGCCCGGCGACCGCTTCCACATCGCGAGCAACACCAAGACGCTCATCGCAACCCTGGTGATGCAGGAGGTAGAGCGCGGCAGCTGGACCCTGGACACGCCCGCGAACGACCTGCTCCCGGGCACCTTCCCCGACGGCGTCACGATCCAGCACCTGCTCAGCCACACCTCCGGCGCCCCGCGCGGGCCCGAGGAGATCCTCTTCGACCGTGTCGAGGACCCGACCTCGTGGGACCAGCTGATCGATGCGCTCGGGCAGTACTACTCCGAGGCCGAGCACCTCGCCTTCATGCGCGGCGCCGGCTGGCTCTTCGAGCCCGGCACCGACTTCTCCTACTCCAACTACGGCTACGTGGCGCTCGGGGTCATGCTCGAGAAGGAGACCGGGGAGCGGATCGAGGATCTCGTACGCGACCGGGTGCTCGAACCCGCAGGCATGCGTCAGAGCGCGTACCCGACCGATGCCCGCAACCGCGGCCCGTTCCTCGAGGACGCCGGCCACTACGAGGGCCGCTGGCGGCCGATGACCGACCTGCACCCGAGCATCTTCCACGCCGCCGGGGCGGCGACGAGCACCACCGAGGACCTCGCCGACCTCAACGAGGCGCTCCTCACCGGGCAGCTGGTCCGTCCGGAGACCGTGGAGAAGATGCTGCCGTCGATCGCGGGCAGCGCCGACCCGGAGTACGGCTTCGGGATCTACCGGGTCGCCGACCCGTGCAACCCCGGCGAGTACCTCTACGGCCATGACGGCGCCCACATGGGTGCGCAGTCGATCAGCTGGGGCTCGCCGGACGGCACCCGCCAGATCACGCTCGGCTGGACCGGTCGCAACTGGGACAGCACCGACCCGATCTACGATCTCGGTCTCCTGCTCGAGCCCATGCTGCTGGCGACCTGCTGAGACGCCGGGTGCCGTCGCCCGCCTCAGGGTCGCAGGATGCGACGCTCGATGGCCGTGGCGACGGCGCCGGCGCGGGTGTCGACGCCGAGCTTGGTGTAGATGTGGGAGAGGTGGGACTTGACCGTCGCCTCGCTGACCAGGAGCTCGCGGGCCATCTCCTTGTTGCCCAGACCCTTGGCGAGCAGGCGCAGGATCTCGACCTCGCGCGGGCTCACCTTCGGCGTCGGCGAGGCGGCCCGCTGCAGCAGCCGGGTGGCGACCGACGGGGCCAGCACGGTCTCGCCGCGGGCGGTGCCCCGGATCGCCCGGAAGAGCTCGTCGGGCGGAGCGTCCTTCAACAGGTAGCCGGCAGCACCGGCATCGACGGCCTCCAGGACGTCGGCCTCGGTGTCGTACGTCGTCAGCACCAGCACCTGCGGCGGCGACGGCAGGTCGCGGATCAGTCGGGTGGTCTCCGCGCCACCGGGCCCCTCGCCGAGGCTGAGATCCATCAGCACCACGTCCGGCCTCGTCTCTCCGACGACCGCGACGGCCTGGGCCGAGTCGGCCGCCTCGCCGACCACCTCCAGGTCCTCCTGGGCATCCACCAGGGCGCGTACGCCGGCCCGGACCACCGGATGGTCATCGACCAGCACCACCCGGATGTGTTGCTCAACCACGACGTTCCTCCTCCTGGGTGGATGCTGACGGTCCGGCTGCGAACGACACGGCGACCACCGTGCCCTCGCCCGGGGCGCTCTCGATGACCAAGTCTCCCCCGAGCAGGCGGGCACGGGCCCGCATTCCGGCCAGGCCGTGGCCGCGCAGGCCGTCGGGCTCGTCCTCGAGGTCGGCCGGGTCGAAACCGGCCCCGTCGTCGCGTACGTCCAACGCGACCTCGCCCTCGTGGAAGGTGAGGGAGACGACCGCGGTGGTCGCGGCGGCGTGCTCGGCGACGTTGGCGAGGGCGCCTCGGAGGGTGCGCACGACGGCTGTCGCGACCCGCCCACCGACCTCGTGCGGGTCGCCGTGGACGTGGACCGGGATGTCGAGACCGGTGGTGGCGGCGACGTCGTCGGCGACCTGGCGCACGGCCGTGGCCAGCGCCGATCCGCCGGCCAGCTCGGCGGGGGCGAGGTCGCGTACGACCCGACGGGCCTCGTCGAGCGAGGAGCGGGCCATGCCGGCCGCCTGGTCGACGTGGCCGCGGGCGTCAGCGGGGCGCGAGTCCCACTCCTGGTCGGCGGCCTGGAGCAGCAGGTTGATGCTGGTCAGGCCCTGGGCGACGCTGTCGTGGATCTCCCGGCTCAGCCGCGCCCGCTCGGCCACCACACCGGCTCGACGCTCGGCGTCGGCGACCTCGTCCTGAGCCGCCTCGAGCTCGGCGAGGAGGAGGCGACGGGTGGCCGCGTCCCGCTCGAGGGCGCGGTAGGCGGTCACCGCGAGCACGGCGACGCAGACCGGGCCGAGCAGCACGGTCGGGTCGGCCACTCCGGTCATCCGGCTCCAGGCGACCGCGACGACCGCGACCAGGAAGACCGTGGCGGCCACGGCCCAGCGGAAGGGCAGCACCCGCAGCGCCAGGAAGACCAGCGGCACCGCCGCCCACGAGAAGGACGGCGCGATCAGGGCCAGCACGGTCCAGCAGGCGACCACGGCGGCCAGCCAGACGACCGCGGCCGTGCCGGTGAGACGGCGGCCCGCTGCGTACGCGATCAGGAGGACGGCGGCGCCGGGCAGGACCACCTCGGCCTGGTCACCGAAGCCGTGGCCCTGCAGGTAGCGGGCGGCCGAGGCGACGACGAGCAGCACCAGTGAGATGTGGAGCCAGCGGTCGAGCAGCGTCTGGCCGGCCAGGATCCCACCGGCTCGCGAGCTGGGTGCGGCGTCGGTCGACATGGTCGTCCCAGGCTAGGCCGGTCGCGCGGTCCTGGCATCATCCGATCGGCTATCCGGAGCGTCGCCGGACGGCTATCCAGACGTCGCCGGTCACCCGATGTCCGGGCCCCTCTCCGAAGGCGATGGTTGATGCACCGCACCGAAATCGACACAGGAGAACCACCATGCGTACGTCCCGAATCGCCGCCCTCGCCGGGCTCGCCGGCATCGCCGCCGCGGCCACCCTGTCCTCCACCGCCCTCGGCACGGGCACCGCGGCCAACGCCGCCGAGGGGCGCCCGGCGAGCTACCTGCTCGAAGGTGACCCCTCCGCCCAGGGCGGCTCGAAGTTCGAGGGCATCGGCGTGGACCAGGAGTCCGGCACGTTCTACGTCAGCGAGGTCACCGGCGGCGAGATCCAGCGCGGTACGTCCGACCAGGCCCAGGCCGAGGAGTGGCTGCCCGGTGGTGGCACCGACGGCCGCTACACCGCTCGCGGCATCACCGTCGACGACCAGGGCCGCATCTACATCGCCGGCGGCCCGAACGGCACCGGCAACGACCGCCCGGACCTGTGGGTCTACAGCCCGTCGGGCGAGCTGCTGGCGGCGCTCCGCGTCCCCGACAACGACGCGTTCCTGAACGACGTCGCGATCGGGCCTGACGGGGCTGCGTACTTCACCAACTCCAACGACCCCACGATCATCCGCGTCGCCGAGGGCGCGAGCGGCTGGGAGGCCACCGAGTGGGCCGACGGCAGCTCGCTGATCACCCGGCAGGAGGGCTTCAACCTCGGCGGCATCGTGACGAGCACGGACGAGTCCGCGTTCGTCGTCGCCCAGGGCAACACCGGCCAGCTGTGGCGCTTCGACATCGCGACCGGTGAGGTCAGCGCGATCGACACCGACGGCGCCGACCTGCGCAACGCCGACGGCCTGGTCCGGCAGGGCCGCGACCTCGCCGTGATCCGCAACTTCGACAAGCAGCTCGTGCACCTCGAGCTGAACCCGTCGGCGACCTCCGCCGACCTCGTCTCGTCGCGCGCCACCGACCCGGACCGGGTCTTCACGACCGGCAAGCTGCTCGACGGCCGGCTGCTGCTCGTCGACAGCCACTTCGACGAGCAGACCGCGCAGGGGCCGTACGAGATCGTCACCGCACGGATGCCGCGATGACCACCTCTCACCTGCGGTGGTCGATGGCCGCCGCGGCGCTGGCCGTGCTTCTGGCAGGCTGCGCCGCGGCGCCTTCGGAGACCGCCGAACCGTCTCCGTCGAGATCTCCGTCGAGCTCGGCGTCCACCGCGCCCGAGACGGCGAAGGACACCCCCGGCCCCGAGGAGCGACAGCGGATGAACGAGCAGCTGATCAAGGCCGCCTGGGACAACGACGTGGCACGTGCCCGCGAGCTGATCCAGGCCGGCGCGGACGTCGACCATCAGGACGACACCCAGCAGAGCGCCTACCTCATCGCCGCGAGCGAGGGCTACGTCGACCTGCTCGACCTGGCGCTGCGCAACGGCGCGGACATCAACGCCAAGGACTCCTACGACGGCACCGCGCTGATCCGCGCCGCCGAGCGCGGGCACGCCGACATCGTCGGGCGCCTGGTGCAGGCCGGCATCGACCTGGACCACGTCAACAACCTGGGCTGGACCGCACTGCACGAGGCGATCGTCCTCGGCGACGACGGCCCGGACGCGGCCGACACCGTGCGCGTGCTCGTCGCGGCCGGCGTGGACATCTCGGTCCAGGCCGGCCGGGACGGGAAGACCGCCCTCCAGCACGCCGAGGAGCGCGGGTTCGATGCGATCGTGTCGACGCTGCGTACGGCTTCCTCCCAGGTCACCGACGGTGAGGCCCAGCTCCTGCGTGCCGCTTCAGCGGGGGACGCGGACTCGGCCGCAGCGGCCCTCCGCGGCGGCGCCGATCTGGAGGCGCGCGACGGCAACCGGCGTACGCCGCTGCTGCTCGCGGTCACCGAGGATCACCTCTCCACGGCTCGACTGCTCGTCCACCTCGGCGCAGACCCGGACGCGCTCGACGGTCAGCACGACACCCCGTGGCTGGTCACCGGAGTCACCGGAAGCGTCCCGATGGCCGAGCTGCTGCTCACCGCCGACCCGGACCTGACCGTGCGCAACCGCTACGGCGGCGTCTCGATCATCCCGGCCAGCGAGCGCGGCCACGCCGACTACGTGGAGCGGGTCGCTCGCACCGAGATCGACCTCGACCACGTCAACGACCTCGGCTGGACCGCGCTTCTCGAGGCCGTGATCCTGGGCGAGGGGTCAGAGCGCTGGCAGCGGGTCGTGGCCAGCCTGCTCGAGAACGGCGCCGACCCGGGCATCGCCGACCGCGACGGCGTGACACCGCTCGAGCACGCCCGCAACCGCGGCTTCACCGAGATCGCTCGGATCATCGAGCAGCATGGCGGCTGAGTCGCCGCTTCCCCTGAGATCGCGGCGGCAGCGGCACGAACATCGAGGTGCGCGCGGCGTACTCCGCGTAGCCGGGCCGCTTCATCATGGTCTTCTCCAGCAGCCGGGCGCCGGTCGCGTGGACGAGGAAGTAGGTCATCGCCACCGGTGCGACGACCGTCGCCGGCCCGACCCACCACACGGTGGCGGCCCCGATCAACCAGATGCCCCACCACACGCACGCGTCGCCGAAGTAGTTCGGGTGGCGGGTGTAGCGCCACAGACCGGTGTCCAGCACCCGCGGCCGGTCCGGGGAACGCTTGTACGCCGCCAGTTGGGCGTCTCCGACCGCCTCGAACCCGACCCCGACGACCCACATCAGCGCACCGGCGGCCACCAGCCACCACAGCGGATCGGAGCCGGTGACCGCGATCGCCTGGATCGGCCAGGAGACCAGCCAGGCGGCGAGGCCCTGGATCCCGAAGACCCGCAGCGCGGCCTTCCCGAACGGGGTGTCCCCGAGCATCTCGGCGTAGCGCGGGTCCTCACCTGCGCCGTGGTTGCGACGGTGCATGTGCAGGGCCAGGCGCAGGCCCCACACCCCGACCAGGGCCAGCACCAACCAGGGCAGCGGGCCGGTGGTGCCGATGCCGACGGAGAGGACCGCGCTGCCGGCTGCCACCGCGACGAACGCGGGACCCCAGGTCGTGTCGACCACGGAGAACCGCCCGGCCCGTCGGGCGGCGATCGTGGTGATGATCATCAGCACCGCGACGACGGCGGCAGCGGCGCCGCTGACGACGAGCAGGTCGCGGATCAACGAGCCTCGTCCCGGGTGAACGTGAGCTGTTGGACGTCGATGTAGTCGGCGGCGAAGCCGGCCCGGGTGTACTCCAGGTAGAAGTGCCACATCCGCAGGAACGTCTCGTCGAACCCGAGCGCCCGGACGTCGTCAGCACGGTCCCACAGCGCGGTGTCCCAGCGCCGCAGTGTCTCCGCATAGTGGGCGCCGAACGAGAGCCGGCTCCTCAGCCGGAGCCGGGTGTGCTCCTCGGTGACACCGGTGATCGCCTCGGTCGAGGGGAGCAGCCCGCCGGGGAAGATGTACTTGGTGATCCAGGTCTCGGTGTTCCGAGTCGCCAGCATCCGGTCGTGCGGCATGGTGATCGCCTGGATCACCGCCGCGCCGCCCGGGGCCAGGACCTCGTCGATCTTCGCGAAGTAGACCGGCCAGAACCGCTCGCCCACCGCCTCGATCATCTCGACCGAGACCACCGCGTCGTACGTCCCGTCCACGGCCCGGTAGTCGCACAGCTCCACGTCCACCCGATGGGCCAGACCGGCCGCGCCGATCCGGCGCCGCGCCAGGTCGGCCTGCTCGACGGAGAGGGTCACCGAGGTGACCTGGGCGCCCCGGGCGGCGGCCCGCAGGGCCAGCTCTCCCCAGCCGGTCCCGATCTCCAGCAGACGGGTGCCAGGTCCGACTCCCGCCTCGTCGAGGATCCGGTCGATCTTGCGGTGCTGGGCGATCGCCAGGTCCTCGGTCGAGGGCAGGGAGGCGAAGAGGCCCGCCGAGTAGCTCATCGTCGGGTCCAGGAAGAGCGCGAAGAAGTCGTTGGACAGGTCGTAGTGGTGCCCGATGTGCTCGCGCGCGTTCTCGGGCGTGTTCAGATCCTTCGCGCCGCGGCGCCGCTCGTAGACTCCGCGCAGCCGCTGCGCCCATCCGGGCAGGAGACCGTCGAGGTCCCGGCACAGCACGGTCAGGGTCTCCCCCAGCTCGGGTGCGTCCCAGGCACCGGTCAGGTACGCCTCGCCGAACCCGATCAACCCGTGCCGGCTGAGCCTGGCGTAGAACTCCTCCGGCCGGTGCAGCACGATGTCGGCCGGGCTGCCGTCCTCGCTCACGCTGATCCCGAGCCGCTTCGTGGCAGCCCGGAACACGGTCGCAGCGGCAGCCGCGGCGCCCCGCGTCAGCGGGCCGGTGGGCGCTTCCTGCAGCATCGGCCAGCGCTCGGCCACCGGGGTCTGGGCGGTGGGGGCTTCGATGGTCATCATCGGACTCCTTCTTGGTGGTGCAGCGGCCGTCTGTGGACCGGCAGGCGTCGTAGCCACAGCGCTACGCCGTGGATGCGGATCCAGACCGCGCCGAGCAGCGCGGCGGGAGCGGAACGGAGCACGGTCCCGGCGCGCTGTTCGACACGTACGCCGCGGACGGCCGCGTCGAAGACGGTCCCGTCCTCGGTGGTCAGCCGGACGGCGACCGCGAGCCGGTCGTCGGGTTTCGGCACGGTGAGGTCGTAGTGGCCGTCGACGCCGTGGAACGGCGAGACGTACATCTTCTTCGCGACGTGTGCCCGGTGCCGTCCGTCGGGGTGTACGAGGTAGGCGTGCCGGTCGCCGTAGGTGTTGTGCACCTCGACGACGGTGGCCAGCGGCTCCCCGGACGGCGAGGTGCACCAGTAGACGCTGATCGGGTTGAAGCAGAAGCCGAACGCTCGCGGCTGAGTCGCCAGCAGCACCTTGGCCTCGCCCAGGTCGATGTCGTGGAGCCTCAGGAAGGTGGCCAGGTTCTCCCGGATCGTGCGATCGGGGTCGCCCAGATGGTCACGGGCCTCGAAGCGGCCGAGGATCCCGCGGTCGGGCAGCCGGTCCAGGTCGACCACCTGCCAGTAGGAGCGGTGCACGAACCGGTTCCGCAGCGGTCCTCGCCTGGAGTGGCTGACCGTCGTGCGGTAGACGCCGGTCGCGGGGTCCTCGCGCTGCCCTGTCGGAGAGGTCCAGGTCAGCCCCAGCCGCTGCGCCGCCCGGGCACCGGAACGGGCGCCGTCCTCGTGGAACCCCCAGCCGCGCCAGGCACCGGCGAAGACGAGCCTGTCCGAGTCCAGCTCGTCGGCGCGCTGCTGAGCCGCCACCGACTCCGGGGTGTAGAGCGGGTGCTCGTACTCCATGGTGGCGATGACCTTGTCCGGGTCGATCAGGTCGGCGCCACCGAGGGTGACCAGGTGACGTACGCCGCCGGGGGCCGGCAGTCGCATCAGCCGGGTCAGGTCGTAGGTGACCGTGACCTTGCCGCTGCCCGGGCGCTCCAGGTAGTTCCACGACGACCGGGTGTGCTCGCTGCGCGGCAGCAGGCTGGTGTCGGTGTGCAGCTGGGCCTGGTTGGCGGAGTAGGGGAAGGCGGCCAGGATCTCGAGCTGGGCGTCCGTGGGCGTCCCGAGCATCGCCAGCGACTGCCCGGGATGGGTCGCCAGCACGGCGGCATCGAAGACCTCGGTGGTCCCGTTCCCGTCGGTGATCTCGACGCCGGCACCGGTCTCGACCACGTTGACCACCTTCGTCGAGGTCAGCACCCGGCCACCGCGGTCGCGGATCGCGGCGGCGACCCTCTGGACGTACGTCGCCGAACCGCCGGTGACCGTGCGCCAGCGCGGCGAACCGAAGACCTGCAACATCCCGTGGTGGCTGAGGAACTCGAAGAGGTAGCGAGCCGGGTAGCTCAGCGCCGTCGCCGGGTCGCACGACCACACCGCGGCGACCAGCGGAGCCATGAAGTGACGGCGGAAGTGCGGCGTGAACCCGTGCTCGTCGAGGAACTCCTCGAGCGTGCGGTCGTCGGGCTCGCCCACCGCGAGCAGCGCCCTGGCCGCACGCTGGAACCGTGGGATCTCGGCGAGCATCCGCAGGTGCGCCGGCCGCAGAGCCCGCCGGTCGGGCAGCCCGCCGCGGACCCCGCGCGCGCCCGCGTACTCCACGCCCGCGTCGTCCGAACGCACCGACATCGACATCTCCGAGACCTGCGTCGGCACGTCGAGCTCGGCGAAGAGCCGCAGGAGCGTCGGATACGTACGCCGGTTGTGCACGATGAACCCGGTGTCGATCGCCAGCTCGCTCCCGTCCGGCGCGGTGACCCGATGGGTGTCGGCATGGCCGCCCAGCCGGTCGTCGGCCTCGAAGAGGGTGACCGTGCCGTGCAGCGACGCGATGTACGCCGCGGTCAGGCCCGCGACACCGCTGCCCACCACTGCGATCCTGCGTCGTTCGCGGTCGGGACTGCTCATCGGGCTCCTCATGGTCGAAGGGGGGGCGATCGGCGCAGAGGCGCTGTCACCCGGTCTTCGCTCACCGAGGCGAATCGGATTTGTTGTTCAGGTCATCGATTTCGTATGGGCGTAGATCATGGTCCTGGGTCCGGAGGAGGCAGAGATGAGCGACAGATCAGTCCCGACGGCGGCGCTGCGGGTCACGACGTGTGACACCGAGGAGACGCTCGCCGCGGCCAGTGTTCTGTTCGACCACTACCGGCGCCACTACGGCGTGCCGCCGGAGGACACCGGCGAACGCACCGTCGCTTGGCTCACCGAGATGGTCCGGTCGAACATGCTCACCGTCTTCACTGCATCCGTCGAACCACCCGCCGGCTCACCTCCGATTGGTCTGGCGACCAGCCATGCGGTCCCGGCATCCCTGGCCATGGGACGGTTCTGGCAACTGCGTGACCTGTTCGTGCTCCCGGGGTCCCGCCGCAATGGAGTGGCGGCCGCGCTGGTCGGCGCCGTCCGCGACGCGGCGCTCACAGCAGGCGCCACCCGGCTGTCCCTCGTGACCGAAACCGACAACGAAGCGGCGCTCGGCCTCTACCGGGAGCTCGGATTCAGGTCGGTCCGGGGGCTGACATCGCTCAGCCTCGACCTCGCTTGACATCTGCCGTACGGGCGGGTCGTCGCCGGCAGCTCTACAGCGGCGCGATGCTCCCCGCGTGAAAGAAATGTTTCTTTCACGCGCAGCCCATGACCGCTGCGACCGGAACTCCACATCGCGCGGGGTCAGCCACGACAGCGGAGGCCGACCGGCATCAGGTGAACTGCCTCGACAGGACCGCGTGCCGGTTGACGTCCTTGTAGAGCAGGTAGCGGAACCGGTCGGGTCCACCGGCGTAGCAGGCCTGCGGACAGAAGGCCCGCAGCCACATGAAGTCGCCCTCCTGCACCTCCACCCAGTCCTTGTTGAGCAGGTAGACGGCCTTGCCCTCCAGGACGTAGAGCCCGTGCTCCATCACGTGCGTCTCCGGGAACGGGATCGCACCGCCGGGCTCGAAGCTGACGATGTTGACGTGCATGTCGTGGCGTACGTCATCGGGGTCGACGAAGCGCTGGGTCTTCCAGGCACCGTTGGTGCCCGGCATCTCGCCGCCGGGCACGTCGACCTCGTTGGTGACGAACGGCTCCGGCACCTCGATGCCTTCGACCCGCTGGTAGGCCTTGCGGATCCAGTGGAAGCGGGCGATCTGGTCGCTGGTGTTGTGCAGCGTCCAGGCGCAACCGGGCGGGAGGAAGGCGTAGCCGCCGGGGGCGAGGTCGTGCTTCTTCCCGTCGATCGCGAGCGTCAGCGCCCCCTCGACCACGAACAGGACGCCCTCGGCACCCGCGTCGAGCTCGGGATTGTCGCTGCCCCCACCGGGCGAGACCTCGACGATGTACTGCGAGAACGTCTCGGCGAAACCGGAGAGCGGCCGGGCGATCACCCACAGCCGGGTGCCCTCCCAGAACGGGAGCTTGCTGGTGACGATGTCGCGCATGGTGCCACGCGGGAGCACAGCGTACGCCTCGGTGAACACGGCCCGGTCGGTGGTCAGCTCACGCTGCGACGGGTGGCCGCCGGTCGGGGCGTAGTAGCGAGGTTCGCTCATGGTCGGGCTCCTTCTGTGGTGACTCTGCTGAGCAGCCGGCCCTGGGGCGCGGCCTCGATGTCGATCTTCTCGCCGCGCAGCCAGGTCTCGCGGACGACGCCTGCGAGGGTCCGGCCGTGGTAGGGCGTGACGGCGTTCTTGTGATGGAGCCTCGCGGCGTCGACGACGAAGGTGTCGTCGGGGGCGAGGACCGCGAAGTCGGCGTCGTGGCCGACCGCGATCTGCCCCTTGCCCGGCAGCCCGGCGTGACGGGCGGGGGCCGCGGACATCCAGCGGGCGACGTCGGTGAGGGCGAAGCCGCGGGCTCGGGCCTCGGTCCAGACCGCCGACAGCCCGAGCTGGAGCGAGGAGATGCCGCCCCAGGCGACCCCGAAATCGCCGGTGTCGAGGGCCTTCAGGTCGGGCGTCGAGGGCGAGTGGTCGGTGACGACCATGTCGATGACGCCGTCGCGCAGGCCCTGCCACAGCAGCTCGCGGTTGGCCGCCTCTCGGATCGGCGGGCAGCACTTGTACTGCGTTGCCCCGTCGGGGATCTCCTCCGCGGCGAAGGTCAGGTAGTGGGGGCAGGTCTCGGCCGTGACCGCGACCCCGTCGCGGCGGGCCGAGGCCAGCATCGCGAGCACGTCGGAGCTGGAGACGTGCAGGATGTGGACGCGGCAGCCGGTCCACCGGGCCAGCTCGATCACCTGGGCGATCGCCAGGTTCTCGGCGCCCCGCGGCCGGCTGTGCAGGAATCGTTCGTACGTCCCACCCCCTGCGGCGGGCGCGTGCTCGATCGCGTGGGCGTCCTCGGCGTGCACGATCAGCAGACCGTCGAAGGCCGCGATCTCGCGCATCGCGAGCTCGAGCTGCTCGGCGTCGAGCGGCGGGAACTCGTCGACGCCCGAGTGCAGCAGGAAGCACTTGAACCCGGAGACACCCGCCTCGTGCAGCGGTCGCAGATCGGCGACGTTGCCGGGGATGGCGCCGCCCCAGAAGCCGACGTCGACGAAGACCTGTCTCCACGCCGTCTTGCGCTTGAGAGCGAGCGCCGCGAGGTCACAGGTGGGCGGGATGCTGTTGAGCGGCATGTCGACGATGGTGGTGACCCCGCCGGCGGCCGCGGCCCGGGTCGCGGAGGCGAAGCCCTCCCACTCGGTCCGGCCAGGGTCGTTGACGTGCACGTGCGCGTCGACGACGCCGGGCATCAGCACCTCGTCGTCGGCGAGGTCGACCACGCGGTCCGCGGTCAGGTCCCCCGGCCCGACCGCGGCGATCCTCCCGCTGCGGATCCCGACGCTGCCCGCTGTCTCGCCGTCCGGGGTCACCATCCGCGCTGCCCGGATGACGACATCGAGATCTCGACTCACATCTTCACCTCTGCCTCATCAACTGCCTCTTCGACCGCCACCACCCGCGTACGCTGGCGCCCCAGGCCGATCACCTCGGCCTCCACCACGTGCCCCTCGCGCAGGAAGGGCCGGGGCTCGGGCCGCAACGCTGCGACCCCGCCCGGCGTCCCGGTCAGCACCAGGTCGCCGGATTCGAGTGTCATCAGCGTACTGAGGTACGCGAGCACCTCGCCGACGCTGTAGGCCATCCGGGCGGTCGTTCCGTGCTGTCGCCGCTCGCCGTCGACCCACAGCTCCAGGGTCAGCGCCTGCGGGTCGCCCGCGGCGTCGGAGGTGACCAGCCACGGGCCGATCGGGGTGAAGGTGTCGGCGCACTTCCCCTTGGCCCAGGTCGGCCCGGCCGCGATCCGAGCCCGCTCGCTGACGTCGTCGGCGGTGAGGTAGCCGCCGACCGCGGCGAGCGCCTGCCTGGGGTCGCGGCATCGGGAGAGCGTGCGCCCGACCACCACGCCCAGCTCGACCTCGTAGTCGGTCATCGTCGACCCCGGTGGCAGCTCGATCTCGTCGTGAGGACCCACGATCGACGTCGAGGGCTTCAGGAAGACCACCGGCTCCTCCGGGATCGCGACCCCGGCCTCCTCGGCGTGGTCCTCGTAGTTGAGTCCGACCCCGACGACCTTCCCCGGCCGGGCCACGGGCGGCCCGATCCGGGTGCCGTCGGGGACCCTCGGAAGTCGGCCCGAGGCGATCGCCTCCCGCACCGACGCGAGGCGCGCCGGGTCGCCGAGCAGACTGCCGTCGATCGCCGGCGCCACAGCCGACAGGTCACGCAGAATGTTCTGGTCGTCGAGGGCCGCGGGGCGCTCCGCGCCCGGCGGTCCCACCCTCAGCAGTCTCATGCGTCCTCCTTGATCAGATGATCTGTGGCGATCCGCTCGGCGATCTGCTCGAGCAGGGCCGCTGCGTCGGTCAGGCAGCGCCGCCGGTCGGGTTCGATGTCGACAAGGGCGTACGCAGCGTCGATCCCGGCCGCCCGCAGTCGCTCGTGGTCGAGGTGGTTGACCCCGCAGACCGCCACGACCGGGACACCGGCGCGCGCGGCGGCCGCGGCGACGCCGGCCGGGGCCTTGCCGTGCAGGGTCTGCTCGTCGAGCGCTCCCTCTCCGGTGACGACGAGGGTCGCGCCCTCCAGCCGAGCCCCGAAGCCGACCAGCTCCAGCACGAGATCGATCCCCGAGCGGAGCTCGGCGCCGAGGAGAGCCACAGCAGCGAAACCCACACCCCCGGCGGCACCGGCACCAGGGTGGTCCCGGAGATCGGCACCCGTCGTCTCCGCGACGACGGAGGCCCAGTGGGCGAGCGCGCCGTCCAGGCGGCGTACCTGGTCGGGATCGGCACCCTTCTGCGGCCCGTAGACCGCGGCCGCGCCACGGGGTCCGGTGAGGGGGTTGTCGACGTCGCAGGCGACGGTGATCTCGACCCCCTCGATCCGGGGCCGGAGCTCGGCGAGGTCGAGTCGAGCCACCTGCTCCAGGCCGGCTCCGCCCTCTGGCACCGGCGACCCGGACGCGGTCAGCAGCCGGGCACCGAGCCCACGAAGCAGCCCCGCACCGCCGTCGGTGCTGGCGCTGCCGCCGATACCGAGCACCACCCGGCGACACCCGGCATCGATCGCGGCCGCCATCGCCTGGCCGGCCCCGAGGCTGGTGGCGCCCAGCGGATCCGGCGCCCCCGGCAGCCGGACGAGCCCGGCCGCGTCGGCGAGCTCGACGACAGCGGTGTCGTCGCGCCGGGCGTACGCGGTCCGCACCGGCGACCCGGTCGGCCCGGTCACGGTGACCGGCACCAGGGTGAAGCCGGCCGACTCGGCCGCCGCCAGGGTGCCGTCGCCGCCGTCGGCGACCGGGATCGCGTCGACGACCACACCGGGACACCCCCGGCGTACCCCGGCGCTCACCGCCGCCGCGACCTCGGCAGCGGTGAGCGATCCCTTGAACTTGTCGGAGGCGACGAGCACGCGGACCATGAGTCAGTCCAGCGGGACGAGCGCGGTCGGGGCGTGCTCACCACGCTCGGCCAGCTCCTCGAACTCGACGACAGCGTCGATCTCGACACCCATCGAGACGTTGGTGACGCGCTCGAGGATCACCTCGACCAGCACCGGCACCCGATACTCCGCCTGAAGCGCCTTGGCCTTCTCGAAGGCAGCACCCAGATCGGCGGGGTCGGTGACCCGGATCGCCTTGCAGCCCAGCCCCTCGGCGACCTTGAGATGGTCGACGCCATAGCCGTCGACCTCGGGGCTGTTGACGTTGTCGAAGGCGAGCTGGACGCAGTAGTCCATCTCGAACCCGCGCTGGGCCTGGCGGATCAGGCCGAGGTAGGAGTTGTTCACGACGACGTGGATGTAGGGGATGTTGAACTGCGCGCCGACCGCCAGCTCCTCGATCAGGAACTGGAAGTCGTAGTCGCCCGACAGCGCGACGACCTGACCGTCAGGACAGGCGGTCGCGACCCCCATCGCGGCCGGCAGGGTCCAGCCGAGCGGACCCGCCTGACCTGCGTTGATCCAGTGCCGCGGCTGGTAGACGTGCAGCAGCTGCGCGGCCTGGATCTGGGAGAGACCGATCGTGGTGACGTACCGGGTGTTGGCGCCGAAGGCGCGGTTCATCTCCTCGTAGACCCGCTGCGGCTTGATCGGGACGTCGTCGAAGTGCGTCTTGCGGTGCAGCGTCCGCTTGCGCTCGGCGCACTCCTCGGCCCAGGCCGTACGGCTCGGGATCCGGCCCGCGCCCGCCCACTCCCGAGCGACCTCGACGAGCACCTTCAGCGCCGCCCGGGCGTCGGAGACGATCGAGTAGTCCGGCGCGAAGACCCGGCCGATCTGGGTCGGCTCGATGTCGATGTGCACGAACGTACGTCCGCGGGTGTAGGTCTCGACCGAGCCGGTGTGGCGGTTGGCCCACCGGTTGCCGATGCCGAGCACGAAGTCGCTGGCCAGCATGGTCGCGTTGCCGTAGCGGTGAGAGGTCTGCAGGCCCACCATGCCCGCGTTGAGCGCATGGTCGTCGGGGATCGTGCCCCAGCCCATCAGCGTCGGGACGACGGGAACACCGGTGACCTCGGCGAGCTCGACCAGCAGGTCGGCGGCGTCGGCGTTGATCACGCCCCCGCCCGCGACGATCAGCGGGCGCTCCGAGGCCAGCATCATCGTCAGCGCCTTCTCCGCCTGGGCACGGCTGGCCGCCGGCCGGGCGATCGGCAAGGGCTCGTACGTCTCGATGTCGAAGTCGATCTCGGCGAGCTGCACGTCGAGCGGGAGGTCGACCAGGACCGGGCCGGGACGTCCCTCGCGCATCAGCCGGAAGGCCTTCTGGAAGGTGCCGGGGACCTGGGCAGGCTCCATCACGGTGACCGCCATCTTGGCGAGCGGGCCGGCGATGGCGGCGATGTCGACCGCCTGGAAGTCCTCCTTGTGGAGCTTCGCGACCGGCGCCTGACCGGTGATGCACAGGATCGGGATCGAGTCGGCGGAGGCCGAGTAGAGACCGGTGATCATGTCGGTGCCGGCCGGGCCGGAGGTGCCGATGCAGACGCCGATGTTGCCGGCCTTCGCCCGGGTGTAGCCCTCGGCCATGTGCGAGGCCGCCTCGACGTGGCGGGCGAGCACGTGCTGGAGCCCGCCGTGCTTGCGCATCGCGCTGTAGAACGGGTTGATCGCGGCACCCGGGAGGCCGAACAGCTGGGTCGCGCCCTCCTTCTCCAGGATCAGGACGGCGGCGTCGACCGCGCGCATGCGTGCCATCTCAGTTCTCCTCGGTTTCGGTGGTCGAGCTCGTCGAGATTCCGCTCAGGCGCTCGACGCCCCGCAGCAGGGCGGAGTGGTCCAGGCCGCCGTCGCCGTTGGCCCGTGCGCTCGCCATCAGCTGGGCGACCAGCGAGCCGAGGGGGACCACGACGCCGGCCTCGCGGGCGGCGGAGGTGACGATGCCCATGTCCTTGTGGTGCAGGTCGATGCGGAACCCGGGCTGGAAGGAGCGGGTCAGCATGTTCTCCTTCTTCTGGTTGAGCACGCTCGACCCCGCGAGCCCGCCGCCGAGCACCTCGAGGGCGGCCTTGGTGTCCACGCCGTACGCCTCGAGGAAGACGACCGCCTCGGACAGCGCCTGGATGTTGGCGGCGACGATGAGCTGGTTGGCGGCCTTGACCGTCTGGCCGGCGCCGCTCGGGCCGACGTGGACGATCGTCTTGCCGACGGCGTCGAAGAGCGGCTTCGCGGTGGCGAAGTCGTCGGCCGCGCCGCCGACCATGATCGAGAGAGCCGCGTTCTTCGCGCCGGCCTCGCCACCGGAGACCGGGGCGTCGAGGATGCGGAAGCCGCGGGCGGTGGCCTGCTCGGCGAGCGCCGCGGTCACGTCGGGCCGGATGCTGGAGAAGTCGATGATCAGCGCGCCGGCGGGCGCGTTCTCGAAGACGCCGCCCTCGGCCGTGAGGACCTCCTCGACGTGGGGCGAGTCCGGGACCATGACACAGACGACGTCCGCGTCGCGGCAGGCGTCGGCGGTGGACTCGGCGGCCCGGCCGCCCGCCTCGACGAGGCCCTTCGCCCGCTCGGGCGAGTGGTCGTAGCCGGCGACGGTGTGGCCGGCCTCGGCCAGGTGGACGGCCATCGGGTTGCCCATGATGCCGAGGCCGATGAATGCGATGTTGGTCATGATGATCTCTCCTGCGGGGGTTGTCAGCGGGTGGCCGTGGCGGCGCTGCGGCGCTCGCGCGGCAGCCAGTCGAAGCTCTCGGCGGAGGTCGTGGCGGGCTTGTACTCCAGCCCGACCCAGCCGCCGTAGCCGGCCGCCTCGAGGGCGGCGAGCTGCCGCTCGAGGGGGAGGTCGCCGGTGCCGGGCTCGTTGCGGCCCGGGGCGTCGGCGATCTGGACGTGCGCGATGCGAGCGGCGTACGCAGCGATCACCGCGTCGACGTCGTCACCGTTCACGGCGAGGTGGTAGAGGTCGGCGAGCAGGCCGATGTTGGGCTCGCCGGCACGGTCGATCGCGGCCACCGCGTCGGCGGCGGTGAGCAGCGGATAGCGGGCAGCGCCGCTGACCGGCTCGACCAGCACGGTGGCGCCGATGCGAGCGGCCGCCCGGGCGGCCATCCCGAGGTTCTCGGCGCCGAGCTCGTCCTGCACCTCGGGGGCGGTGCCGTCGACACGGTTGCCGTAGAGCGCGTTGAAAGCGGTGCAGCCGAGGCGCTCGCCGATGCCGATCGTGGCATCGATGTTGTCCCGGAACTCCGCCGACCGGGCCGGCCACGAGACCAGGCCGCGATCTCCGGCAGGCATGTCGCCGGCGAAGAAGTTGAGGCCGACGAGCTGGACTCCGGCGTCCTGAACGGCGGCGACGAAGGCGTCCACGTCGGTGTCGGACGGCACCGCCTCGGCGAAGGGCCACCAGAACTCCACCGCGTCGAAACCGGCGGCCTTCACCGCCGCGGGGCGCTCGAGCAGCGGGAGGTCGGTGAACAGGATCGAGCAGTTCACCTCGTAGCGGAGCTGGTGGGACATCCTCACCAATCCTTCCGTAATGCGGAATTTGATTTCTGACATTCGAAATATAAGGATGTGACCGGAGACACGTCAACCCGGTGCGGGCACCAGGCCGCAAACTGATGAAGAAACGACAACGGGCCTCCCACGCATGCGCGCAGGCGTTGTACGTTCCTCCAAGACGAGGCCCGAAACGGACCGGCTGACCGGTGGAGGCACCGTGCTATTGGCAGAGCTTTTGGAGACGCCCAGCCTGGGCCTGCGGCTCCTGCATGCGCCCGAGGGCTCGCTGGAGCGTCCGGTGGGACGCACGATCACGATCGACCTGCTCGAGCCCGGCCGCTACCTGAACGGTGGCGAGCTCGTCCTGACCGGCCTCGTCTGGCGCCGCCGACCCGAGGACAGCGAGACGTTCGTGTCCTCGATCGCGGACGGCGGTGCGACCTGCCTGCTGGCCGGCGCGGCCCTCCTCGGCGCCGTGCCAGACGACCTCGTCGAGGCCTGCCGCCGCCATCAGGTCGCCCTGGTCGAGGTGCCCGGCGACGTGGCGTTCGCCGACGTCACCGAGTATGTCGCGGCTGCCGGCGCCGCCGGCGAGAGCGCCCGGATGTCGGCCAGCCTGGCCCGCCAGCGCCAGCTCCTCTCCGCCATCGCCTCGGGCCGCAGCCTCGACGAGCTGGCCGCCCGGGTGGCCTCCGAGATCGGCCATGCGTGCCGCGTGCTCACCGCCAGCGGCCGACATGTCGTCCCTGGTCCCGGCGAGCTCGATCCCGAGACCGTCGACGCGCTCACCCGCCGCTTCCTGACCGCCGATCTGCTGCCGGCGGTGGCGGAGGTGGGTGACCGCAGCTACTCCCTGTTCCCCGTCGGATCGGGCCTGGCCGACCGCGTCACCGGCTGGACCGTGGCCGTCGAGGGCGACCACACCACCTGGCCACGGGAGGACCTCGACATGGTTCACGAGTTCGGAGCCATCACCGCCCTGGACCGCTCGCGCCGCGACGAGGGGTTCCGCGTCCGGCGGCCGCTCGCGGCAGCAACCCTCGCCCACGTGGAGGCCGGTGCCTCACCTGCCGAGATCGCCACCGGACTGCGCCAGTCCGGGATCGATCCCGACCGTCCTCTCGTCCTCGCCGTGGCCGAGCTCGGGCCGGGCGGGCCACCCGACGCGGTGGCCGCGGTGCTCGAGGACGTGGCTCTCGGCCTGGGGCCGTCCGTCGTCGCCAGCGCCGCCCGGGACGGCTGCGCGGTCGCCTTCCTCCCCGCCCGCCCCGACCTCACCGACCAGCTGCGCCGCTCGCTGACCCGGCTGGCGCCGGCGCTGGTCCGCGGCTCCCTGTCCGTGGGGCTGAGCGGCGAGAGCGGCATCGACGCCCTGGCCGGCGCACTCGAGGAGGCCCGGTTCGCCCACCGGGTCGCCCGCTCCGGCGGCGGCGCGGTGGCCCTGTCCAGCTCCGAGGAGGTCACCTCCCACGTACTGCTGCTGGCCACCGTCCCCGACGACATCCGCCGCACCTACGCCCAGCGCGTCCTCGGCCCGGTCCTCGAGCACGACCAGCGCACCGGGAGCGACCTGGTGCCGACGCTCGACCGGTTCCTGACGTACGCCGGGTCGTGGACGCGCACCGCGGAGTCGCTCCACCTCCACGTCAACAGCGTGCGCTACCGGATCTCCCGGGTCGAGGAGCTGACCGGCCGTGACCTGACGACGATGGAGGACCGCGTCGACGTCTTCCTCGCCCTCAGATCGCTCTGAGCTCGGTCCAGCGAAACCGCTCAGAAACCGCTCGGAAACCAGCCGCGCGCCATTCTGGAGCATCACACAAAGGCCACATCCGCACCGACCGCATCTTCGGATGATCGGCGGGTGCCGCTCAGGGCGCCGGGAGACCAGGCTGTGGGGTAAGTCACAGCTCACCTGCCCACCAGGGCGCCCCCGAGAAAGGTGTGAGGATGAACGCGAGAGCAGTCCTGAGGTCGATACGGCCGCAGAAGAAGGTCGGTGCCGGCCCCACCCACCCCGTGGACGAGGTGCTCCCGGCGGGCAAGCTCGCCGTCTACGGCCTCCAGCACGTGCTCGCGTTCTATGCCGGTGCGGTGATCGTGCCGATCCTGCTCGCCAACTCGATCGGGCTGAGTCAGCAGGAGCTGATCCACCTGATCAACGCCGACCTGTTCACCTGCGGCATCGCCTCGATCATCCAGTCGGTCGGCTTCTGGAAGGTCGGCGTACGTCTCCCGCTGCTGCAGGGCGTCACCTTCACCGCCGTCTCGCCGATGATCGCGATCGGGCTCGCCGCAGGTGGCGGCACCGACGGGCTGCTCGTCATCTACGGCGCGGTGATCGTCGCCGGTCTGGCGACCTTCTTCATCGCCCCCTACTTCAGCCGGCTGATCCGGTTCTTCCCGCCGGTCGTGACCGGCTCGGTGATCACGATCATCGGCATCGCGCTGCTGCCGGTCGCGGCCGCGGACGCGACCGGTGGCGCCGGGCCGACCTCGGACCCCACGAGCGGCCGCAACCTGGCGTACGCCTTGGGCACCCTGGCCCTGATCGTGGTCATCCAGCGGGTGTTCAAGGGCTTCATGGCGACCGTCGCCGTGCTCGTCGGCCTGGTCGTCGGCACCCTCGTCGCGTGGGCTCTCGGGGACGCCCACTTCGACGCGGTCGCCGGCTCCGACTGGGTCGGTGTCACCACCCCGTTCCACTTCGGCTGGCCACAGTTCTCCGCCGCCGCGATCGTGTCCATGATCGTCGTCATGCTGATCACCGCCGTGGAGACCACCGGTGACGTCTTCGCCACCGGCGAGATCGTCGAGAAGCGGATCGGCCGCAACGACATCGCCCGTGCCCTGCGCGCCGACGGCCTGGCCACCACCATCGGTGGCGTCTTCAACTCCTTCCCCTACACCTGCTTCGCCGAGAACGTCGGTCTCGTCCGGCTGACCCGGGTCAAGAGCCGCTGGGTCGTCGCCGCGGCCGGCCTGATCATGGTGTTCATCGGGCTGCTCCCGAAGGTCGGCGCGATCGTCGCCGGCATCCCGCACCCGGTCCTCGGCGGCGCCGCCCTGGCCATGTTCGCCACGGTCGCGGTCGTCGGCTTCCAGACCCTCAGCAAGGTCGACTTCCACGACCACCGCAACGTGGTGATCGTGGCGACCAGCGTCGGCCTGGCCATGTACGTCACCGCACAGCCTGAGGTCGCCCAGGCCGTCCCGGGATGGGCCGAGATCATCTTCGGCAGCGGCATCACCCTGGGCAGCCTGACCGCGATCCTGCTCAACATCCTGTTCCACCACGTCGGCCCGGACTACGGCCCGGCCGTCGCCGGTCAGCCCGGTGAGGGCGTCCGGCTCGACCAGGTCAACCAGATGGGACGTACCGAGTTCGTGGAGACGTTCGACGGTCTGTTCCAGGGACCGCGGTGGATGGTGGAGCGGGCCTGGGAGCAGCGGCCGTTCGCCGACACCCACGCGCTGCGCCGCGCCTTCCAGGACGCCCTGTTCAGCGGCTCGGTCGAGGAGCAGCGCGAGCTGATCGAGGCCTATCCCGAGCTCGGTTCGAAGCTGGTCTCGGACGGGATCGTCGGTGAGGAGTCGCTACGCGACCAGTCCTCGCGCGGCCTGACCCACCTGGCCGAGCCGGACCAGGAGGCGCTGACCTCGCTCACCGACGCCTATCACGAGCGGTTCGGCTTCCCGCTGGTCATCTCCGTACGCGACTCCGACTCGCTCGACCGGATCCTCGCCGAGGGCCGCGAGCGGCTCGGCAACTGCGAACGCCAGGAGCACGCCGCCGCACTGATCGAGATCGCGAAGATCGCCGGCCACCGCTTCGACGACTTCCTGCGCGATGCCAACCCCATCCACAGCGCCCGCACCCGCAACCCGATCCGGAGTCAACGATGAGCACACCCAGCGCCCCCTGTGTCACCGTCAACGGGGACCAGGTGCCCCTGACCGGGGTCGCCACGCACACCACCGTCCTCGACTGGCTGCGCAACCGCGGTCTGACCGGCGCCAAGGAGGGCTGCGCCGAGGGCGAGTGCGGCGCCTGCTCGGTGCTGGTCGCCCGGCCCGGCACCACCTCTCCGACCGAGTGGACCTCGGTCAACGCCTGCCTCGTCCCGGTCGCCGCGCTCGACGGCCAAGAGGTGGTGACCAGCGAGGGCCTCGGGTCCAGCGACGACCTCCACCCGGTCCAGCAGGAGCTCGCCGTACGCGGCGGCTCGCAGTGCGGCTACTGCACCCCGGGCTTCGTCTGCAGCCTGGCCGCGGAGTACTACCGCCCGAACCGTGAGCCCTCCGTCGACGGAGCCTCGTGCGATCACGAGCACGGCCCGAACGGCGTCGACCTGCACGCGCTGAGCGGCAATCTGTGCCGCTGCACCGGCTACCGCCCGATCCGGGACGCCGCCTACGCCCTCGGGGCCCCCGAGGCCGACGACGCGCTCGCCGCGCGCCAGCAGCAGCCTCCGCCCGAGCCGCGGCCGACCCGGATCGCGGTCGACGGCGCAGAGTTCGTGCGCCCGGAGAGACTCACCGAGGCGCTCGACCTGATCACCGAGTGGCCGGAGGCCCAGGTCGTCGCCGGATCGACCGACTGGGGCGTGGAGGTCAATCTCCGCGGCCGCCGCGCGCCCCTGGTGGTGGCGATCGACCGGCTGCCCGAGCTGCGCGAGCTCTCCTTCCGGACCGGCCGCGTGGAGATCGGCGCGGCCCTCACGCTGACCGAGATCGAGCGCAAGCTCAACGGTCGGGTGCCGCTGCTGGCCGAGCTGTTCCCGCAGTTCGCCTCGCGGCTGATCCGCAACGGCGCGACGCTCGGTGGCAACATCGGCACCGCCTCGCCCATCGGCGACGCCCCGCCGGCGCTGCTCGCGCTCGACGCCGAGGTGGTCCTGGCCTCGCCGCGCGGCGAGCGGGTCGTCGCGCTGGCTGACTACTTCACCGGCTACCGGGAGACGGTCCGGGCCGCCGACGAGCTGATCCGCAGCGTACGGCTGCCGTTGCCGTTGGCTCCGGTCGTCGGCTTCCACAAGATCGCCAAGCGCCGCTTCGACGACATCTCCAGCGTGGCCGTGGGCTACGCGCTCGAGATCGCCGACGGCGCCGTGGTCCGCGCCCGGATCGGCCTGGGTGGCGTCGCCGCCACCCCGTTGCGTGCGGTCGCCACCGAGGACGCCCTGGTCGGGCAGCCCTGGACCGAGGAGTCCGTACGCCGCGCCGCGGCCGTTCTCGCCGCCGAGGGCACACCGATGGACGACCACCGCGCCAGCGCGTCCTACCGCTCGGCGATGCTCGGCCAGTCCCTGCTGCGCATGTTCCACACCCACCGTCCTGTCGACATGGAGGAGGCACTGGCATGAGCGCCCTGTCCCAACGCCCCGACAACCCCGTCGTCGGGATCCCGCTCCCGCACGAGAGCGCCGCACTGCACGTCACCGGCGAGGCGCTCTACACCGACGACCTGGTCGGGCGGATCGCCGGCACGCTGCACGCCTGGCCGGTCCAGGCGCCGCACGCCCACGCGATGGTCACCGCGCTGCGCACCGCGCCCGCCTATGCGGTGCCCGGCGTCGTGCGCGTGCTGACCGCCGAGGACGTACCGGGTCTCAACGACGCCGGTGTGAAGCACGACGAGCCGCTCTTCCCGACCGAGGTGATGTTCCACGGCCATGCGGTGTGCTGGGTGCTCGGCGAGACCCAGGAGGCGGCCCGGCTGGGCGCGGCCGCGGTCGAGGTCGACTACGAGCCCTTGCCCTCGCTGGTGACGGTGAAGGAGGCGATCGCGGCGGAGAGCTTCCAAGGGACCCCGCGCAACCTCTCTCGCGGGGACGTCGGCGCCGCCCTGGCCGACGCCGCGCACGTCTTCGAGGGTGAGTTCGAGTTCGCAGGTCAGGAGCACTTCTACCTGGAGACCCACGTCTCGCTGGCGCTGGTCGACGAGGGCGGCCAGGTGCTCGTGCACAGCAGCACCCAGCACCCCTCCGAGACCCAGGAGATCGTCGGCCACGTGCTCGGCGTACCGAGCCACGAGGTCACTGTCCAGTGTCTGCGGATGGGTGGCGCGTTCGGCGGCAAGGAGATGCAGCCGCACGGCTATGCGGCCATCGCCGCACTCGGCGCTCGGTTGACCGGGCGGCCGGTGCGACTGCGGCTCAACCGCACCCAGGACATCACCATGTCCGGCAAGCGCCACGGCTTCCACAGCACCTGGCGGGCCGGGTTCGACGACGAGGGCCATATCGTCGCTCTCGAGGCCACGCTCACCGCCGACGGCGGCTGGAGTCTCGACCTCTCCGAGCCGGTGCTGGCCCGCGCGCTGTGCCACATCGACAACGCCTACTGGGTGCCGAACATCCGGGTCGACGGCCGGGTCGCGCGCACCAACAAGACCTCGCAGACCGCCTTCCGTGGCTTCGGCGGCCCCCAGGGCATGCTCGTCATGGAGGACCTGCTCGGCCGGTGCGCGCCCCTGCTCGGCATCGATCCGCTCGAGCTGCGGCGCCGCAACTTCTACCAGCAGGACCAGACCACGCCCTACGGCCAGCAGGTGCGCCAGGCCGACCGGCTGGCTGCCTGCTGGGACCAGGTCGCGGCGTCGGGAGAGGTGGCTCGCCGCCGCGCGGAGATCGCCGACTTCAACAGTCGGCACCCGCACACCAAGCGAGGCCTGGCGATGACGCCGGTGAAGTTCGGCATCTCGTTCAACCTCACCGCCTTCAACCAGGCCGGCGCCCTCGTCCACGTCTACAAGGACGGCTCGGTGCTGATCAACCACGGCGGCACCGAGATGGGTCAGGGCCTGCACACCAAGATGCTCCAGGTCGCCGCGACGGCCCTGGGGCTCCCGTTGGACCGCGTACGCCTCGCCCCCACGCGCACCGACAAGGTGCCCAACACCTCGGCGACCGCGGCCAGCTCCGGCGCCGACCTCAACGGCGCCGCGATCAAGAACGCCTGCGAGCAGATCCGCGAGCGGCTCGCCCAGGTCGCCGGCGGCCATCTCGGGATCAGCCCCCGCGACGTACGAATCGAGGCCGGCGTCGTCCGCGGCCTCTCCCCCGCTTCGGGGTCGATCGGCTGGAACGAGCTCGTGAACACGGCTTACCACCAGCGGGTCCAGCTGTGGGCGGCCGGCTTCTATCGGACCGAGGGTCTGCACTGGGATCCCAACGTCATGCAGGGCGAGCCGTTCAAGTACTTCGCCAACGGCGTCGCCGCCTCCGAGGTCGAGGTCGACGGGTTCACCGGTGCCTACACGCTGCGACGCGTCGACATCGTCCACGACGTGGGGGACAGCCTGAGCCCGCTGATCGACATCGGCCAGATCGAGGGCGGCTTCGTCCAGGGCGCAGGGTGGCTGACCCTGGAGGACCTGCGCTGGGACACCTCCGACGGGCCCCACCGGGGTCGCTTGGCGACGCAGGCAGCGAGCACCTACAAGCTGCCGAGCTTCTCCGAGATGCCCGAGGACTTCCGGGTGCAGCTGCTCGAGAAGGCCCACGAGGAGGGCGCCGTCTACGGCTCCAAGGCCGTCGGCGAACCCCCGCTGATGCTCGCCTTCTCCGTACGCGAGGCGCTGCGCGAGGCGGCCGCCGCGTTCGGTCCGGCCGGCATCAGCGTCGAGCTGGCCTCCCCGGCGACGCCGGAGGCGGTCTACTGGGCGCTCGACAAGGCGCGTACGCCGCCGGCCCCCGAGACGAGCGACGCCGGCGCCGAGCCGGCCATGGCCGGGGAGAGGTGAGGACATGGAGTGGCTGAAGGCCGTCCAGCGGCTGCGCGAGCAGCGGGTTCCCGGCGTACTGGTGACCCTGTCGTCCGTGCGTGGTCACTCGCCGCGCGAGGCCGGGGCGAAGATGGTCGTCTCGGCCGACCGCACCTGGGCCACCGTCGGTGGCGGCAACCTCGAGGCGGTGGCGATCGAGCGCGCCCGGGCGATGCTCACCGAAGGTGGTGGGGTGCCGGAGAGCCTGAAGGTGTCGCTCTCCGACAAGGCGCCCTACCAGCACGGTGTGCAGTGCTGTGGTGGCGAGGTCGAGCTGCTGCTCGAGCCTCTCCCCGTGGTCCCGTCCGTCGCCGTCTTCGGGATGGGCCACGTCGGGGTCGAGCTGGCCCGCATCCTGGCCCGCCACGACCTCGAGCTGCACCTCGTCGACTCCCGCGCCGCCCAGCTCTCGCCTGACCACCTGCGAGGCCTGGACGACACCGTCGCCGGCATCCACGTCCACGAGGTGCCGGTGCTGCCCGAGCTCGTGATCAGCGAGCTCCCCGAGGGCACCCACATCCTGATCATGACCCACGACCACGCCGAGGACGCCGCGCTGTGCGACGCGGCCCTCCGCGCCGCACACCTCGGGTCGATCGGGTTGATCGGCTCGAGCGCCAAGTGGAGCCGGTTCCGGGCCAAGCTCGCCGACGAGGGCCACAGCCCCGAGGCGATCGCCCGGATCACGACCCCCATCGGCCTCCCGGATCTCGGTGGCAAGGAGCCGGCCACGATCGCGGTCAGCGTCGCGGCCCGGCTGCTGCAGCTCTTCGCGGGGGTCTCGACAAGCTCGACCACCGACGTATCGACCGAACAACAAGCAAGGTGACATCCCGAATGACGCTCTACCGAGGAACCTTCCTCGACACCCCCTCCGACCCGTTCTCCGGCGGCGAGCTCCGCACCGAACAGGACGGCGCGCTCTTGGTGCGCGACGGCGTGATCCGCGCCCGCGGATCCTTCGCCGACCTGCGCAGCCAGCACCTTCAGGAGGAGGTCATCGACCTCTCCGGCGGCTTCGTGCTGCCCGGATTCGTCGACACCCACGTGCACTTTCCGCAGGTACGCGTCATCGGCGGCCTCGGCATGCCGCTGCTCGACTGGCTCGACCAGACCGCCCTCCCCGAGGAGGCGCGCCTGGCCGACACCGACTACGCCGCGGGCGTGGCCACCGACTTCGTACGCGGCCTGGTCGGCGCCGGCACCACCACGGCGCTGGTCTTCGGCAGCCACTTCGCGCCCGCGGTCGACACGGTCTTCGCCGAGGCCGCCCGCGTCGGGCTGCGGATCACCAGTGGCCTCGTGGTCAGCGACCGGCTCATCCGCGAGGACCTGTTCACCGACCCTTCTCGGGCACGGGAGGAGTCGCTCGCGCTCGCGGCCCGCTGGCACGGTGTCGGCCGGGCCCGCTACGCCGTGACCCCGCGGTTCTCGCTGTCGTGCTCCGAGCCGCTGCTCGCGGCCTGCGGTGACGTGCTCGGCGCGGTGCCGGGCGCGATGCTGACCTCCCACGTGAACGAGAACGTCCGCGAGATCGCGACCGTCGAGGAGCTCTGCGGCTGCGACTACGTGACCTCCTACGACCGTCACGGCCTGGTCGGCCCCGGCACCGTACTGGCCCACAACGTGCACCCCACCGACCCCGAGCTCGCCCTGCTCGCCGCCCGCGGCGCCGCCGTCGCGCACTGCCCCTCCAGCAACGCCGCCCTCGGCAGCGGCCTCTTCCCGCTCGCCCGACACCGCGCTCACGGCGTACGCGTCGCGATGGGCTCCGACGTTGGCGCCGGCACCGGGTTCTCCCTGCTCAAGGAGGGCCTGGGGGCGTACGTCGCCCAGCAGCTCCTCGGCGATGCCGGCCACCCGCTGACCCCCACCCACCTCCTCCACCTGGCCACCGTCGCCGGCGCCGAAGCCCTAGGCCTCGGCGACACCGTCGGCGACTTCTCCCCCGGCCGCCGCTTCGACGCCCAGTGGATCAAGCCCGCCCCGAGCACCCCGCTCGACGTAGGCCTCGCCCACGCCGCGGATGCCGCCGACGCCCTCGCCAAGATGTTCGCCCTCGGCACCCCCGCCGACGTACGCAGCGTCTGGATCGACGGCGACCTCGTCAACACCCCCGACCCCCACCTGGTCGGCTGACCCCGCCGAGGCGTCAAGTACGTCGGCCGAGGCGTCAGCCCGGTCAGCCGAGACGTCGCTCCCGTCGGTCGAGCGGTCAATGCGATGCCAACTCGGCCGACGCGAGTGACGCCTCGACGATCGGACCTCGCCAGGGCAGCCTCGTCGCGCCCTGCGAAGCGTCAGGTACGTCGGTCGAAACGTCACTTGGGTCGGCCGACCGGAGTGACGTCTCGACTGTCTGATCAACCGCCGTTCTCCTAAGGTCGAGTCGGCGCATCCTGACGCGAAATCAGGCCGAGTCGGCTCGTCATGACGAGCCGACTCGGCGCGATTTCAGGTGAGGACGAGCCGACTCGGCCTCCCCTCCATACGGTATTCCTCAGCCGGTCACGACCTCTCGATGTCGTCGTCGAGCCTGTCCCCGAAGCCCTCACGAGAGTCCTGCGAAGCCGCGAAGACGGAAGCACCGGAGCGGTTGCCGAGGGTGATCTCGTTGAACAGCAGGTTGAGGACGACGGCGACGAGGGCGGTGGCACTGATGCCGGAGTGCATGACCACCCCGAGCCAGGACGGGAAGGCGTCCCAGAACGTCGGCACGGCGATCGGCAGGATCCCGACGGCGAGAGCCACGGAGACGATCACCATGTTGAGGTTGTCCTCGTAGTCGACCCGGGACAGCGTACGGATCCCAGACGCAGCGACGGAGCCGAAGAGCACGATGCCGGCGCCGCCGAGCACGGGATAGGGAATCGCGGCGACGACCGCGCCGACCACCGGCAGCAGTCCGAGCAGCAGCAGGACGAGGCCACCGGTGGCCACGACGTACCGACTCCGGATGCCGGTCAGGGCGACCAGCCCGACGTTCTGGGCGAACGCGCTGCACGGAAACGTTCCGAACACGGGCGCAACCGTGGTGGCGGCCATGTCGGCGCGGAGACCTCGAGCGACACGTCGAGCGTCGACGTCGGTCTCCACGATCTCGCCGATCGCCAGGATGTCGGCGGTCGTCTCGGTCATGATCACCAGGATCACGATCGTCATCGAGACGATCGCACCGACCTCGAAGGTCGGGCTGCCGAAGTGCAGCAGCGGTGGCAGCGCCACGAGGTCGGCCTTGCCGACCGCCGAGAAGTCGGCACGACCGGCGACGACGGCGATCAGGGTGCCGATGACCAGCCCGATCAGGATCGACAGACGTGAGATCGCCCCCTGGAACACCCGACTGATCACCAGGATGATGACCAACGTCAGACCCGCATAACCGATGTTGGTCATCGAGCC
This sequence comes from Nocardioides sp. NPDC057767, assembly GCF_042798275.1. Taxonomy (NCBI): domain Bacteria; kingdom Bacillati; phylum Actinomycetota; class Actinomycetes; order Propionibacteriales; family Nocardioidaceae; genus Nocardioides; species Nocardioides sp. NPDC057767. The sequence goes on from NZ_JBHVKJ010000038.1 coordinate 42,777, forward strand.
GTAGTCCGGAGCGGAGGCGTCGTTGCCCATCGCCCACCGGAACGCCACCGGCATCAGCGAGAGCCCGATGACGGTGATGATCGTGCCGGTGACGACGGCCGGGAAGAGCCGGACCAGCTGGGCGAAGAACGAGGACAGGACCAGCCCGATCAGGCCGGCGACGATGATCGCGCCGAAGACCGGCCGCAGCCCGTCCTCGCTGGCGATGGTGACCATGGTCGAGACGCTGGCGAACGAGATCCCCTGCACGATCGGCAGCCGGCTGCCGAAGGGCCCGAGACCGAGCGTCTGCAGCAGCGTGGCGAGGCCGGACACGAAGAGTCCCGCGGTCACCAGCAGCGCCAGGTCCGTGCCCGAGAGGCCCGCCGCACCCCCGACGATGAGCGGCGGCGCGATCACGCCGCCGTACATCGTCAGGATGTGCTGCGTGCCGTAGGCGAGGAGCTGGCCCGGTGGATGCCGTTCGTCCTCGGGACGGGTCGATACCGATGCGGTTGCCTGTCTCCTACGACCAAGCATGGCCGGGCCTCAGCAGAATCCGGGGATGGCGTGCCAGGCGTTGCCGGCGTCAGGGGCCTCGTCGCGTACGACGGAGGCTTCGATCAGGCCGTAGGGCCGGTCCGCGGCGAAGAAGACCTCGCCGGGGTTGTCCAGGCCGAACGGCGAGAGGTCGGAGAGGAAGTGGTGCTTGTTGGGCGCGGAGAACTTGATCTCGGCGACGTCGCCGTGCTGCTCGAGCACCGAGGTGCCCATCCCGTTCAGGGTCTGCTGGAGGGCGAGGCTGTGGATCTCCGCGAACCGCTGCAGCAGCAGGGCCCGGATGGAGTCGTACGCCTTGTCCCAGTCGACCTCGGTCCCGTCATAGCGCCACCGAGCCACGAGCGAGGTCGCCAGGATCCGGTCGGTGGTCTCCTGCAGGGTGGTGTACTCGTCCTTGAGGAAGCCGTGGAACTCCGAGCCGGTCGACTTGAGCACCACCAGGTCCTTGATGCCGGAGACGACGTGCGCCACCCGGTCCTCACCGCGACCGTCCACGTTCACCACGGTGGTCCGTACGCCGCCACCCGATCGCACGAACGAGTGGTCGTGACCGGCGCCGTCGACCTCGATCCGGTCCCAGGCGTACTCGTCGATCTCCACCCGGGCGCCCTCGGCCGCCGGGCAGGCCTCGAGGTAGCGGTCGGCGAGGGCGAGCGCGAACTCCTCGATCGAGGCGACGCCGATCTTCTTCGCGTAGGCGAAGACGGTGTTCTTCTGGGTGTCGGTGGGCAGCACGTCCTTCTGATCGCCGCTGGTGTGGGCGTCGCCGAAGCGGCCGCGCAGCGCGGTCGAGACGTTGAGGTCCCGGATCTGGTGGCGAGGCGTGTCGCGGTAGATGCGTACGACGCGGTTCTCGGCCTTGCCGTACTGGTTGGGTCCAAGACGAATGGGCATGTCAGCTCCCTCGGTAGGTGGAGTAGGCGAACGGGCTCAGCAGAAGTGGCACGTGGTGGTGCCGCCGATCGGTGACCGCGAAGGTGACGAGGACCTCCGGGTAGAAGCACTCCTGACCGGTCGCCGCGTAGTAGGCGGCGGTGTCGAACCGGAGCTGGTAGGTGCCGGCGGGGGCCCGGTCGGGCCCCAGGTCGGTCACCCGGCCGTCGTCGTCGGTGGTGGCGTCGGCGAGGACGGAGGTCTGTCGGGTGTCGTCCGTGATCCGGCTGAGCCGGACCGGGACACCGGCGGCCGGACGGCCGAGCGCGGTGTCGAGTACGTGGGTGGTGATGGCGCTGGTCATCGGGAGACCTCCTCGACGGCCAGGACCCGCTCCAGCCGGAGCAGCGCGATCTTGCGCAGCTCGTCGGCGACCACGGCCGCCTCCTCGTCGTGCTCGTTGCCGAGCCGCCCGCGGAGCGAGGCGAGGACCTGGTCGGCCGAGAGGCCGGTGGCACAGATCAGGAAGACGCGTCCGAAGCGCTCCTCGTAGGCCCGGTTGGCCTCGGCGAGGGTATGTGCGGTGGCCGGGTCGGTGCCCACCGCGGCCTGCTCGCGCCGCGACCAGGCGGCCTCGGCGTGCTCGCCCTCGGCGCGCTCCCCGATCCGAGGGTGGGCGGCCAGCGCCTGGTCGACGTCGGCCGCCGTGAACCGCCGGGCGGCCTCGTCGGCAGCCCGGACGACGTCGGCCTCGTCGGCGTAGGGACGCCCGGCCAGGACGGCGGCGACCCAGCTCGGCGCGTCACAGCAGGCCTGCAGCGCAGGTCGTACGACATCAGCCGGTGAGGTGTTGAAGCTCTGGAGATCCATGCACCGTTCTCTCTCGCTATGCGGAAACTAATTTCCGTACAGCGACAACGATGACATGTGTCTCTCGTCACAGTCAACAGTTTGTTGAAAAGTCTGGGCTACTCCCGCTCGCGGTTCAAGTAGTTGTAGACCGTGAACCGGGTGACCCCGAGCGCACCGGCCACGATCTCGGCGCTCTTGCGGTAGTCGAAGGCGCCACGCTCCTCGAGCAGCCGCACCGCGCGCTGCTTCCCCTGCCGGTCCAGGGTCCGGAGATCACCACCGAGACTCTCGGCGACCTCGGCGAGCAGCCCCTCCAACCCGCCGACCGTACGCCGCGGCGCACCGCGTCCCTCGACACGCACCTGGAAGGTGATCTGGTCGGCGCCGTGGTCCAGTCCCGCGGCCACCACGTCGGCGAGGGTGGCCAGGACGGCATCACGTTCGCCACGAACCGAGGTGCCCAACGGCCCGAAGTCGCACTCAAGACCGGCCTCGCGGGCGGCCTCGAGGGCCGCCGTCGCGTGCTCGGGAGGCTCGCCCTCGCCACGGAAGGGTTCGGTGGTGAACTCTGCTTCGACGCGCATGGCGGCAGGCTACCCAGCCTTGCCGCCATGCGATCGGCATGCTCTGTCGCGTCACCCGATCCGGCGACGCGCGAGCTCGGCCAGCTCGGCCTGGTCGATCCCGGCCAGCCGCTCGACCTCCTCGACCGCGACGGCTCCGCACTCCACCCCGCGCAGCACGAACGCGGCGAGCGCAGCGGCAGTCGCCGGCTCGTCGAGATAGCTGGAGTCACCACCGTGGACGTAGGCCCGCAGCCGGGCCGAGGCGACCTCGAGCCCGTCCCGGAAGAACGCGTACGTCGCGACGTAGCGGCTGGGGAGCTGGGCCGGGTGCAGGTCCCAGCCCTGGTAGATCCCGCGCGCCAGCGAGCGGGTCACCAGGCGGGAGTGGAGCTGCCACGCACCGCGCACCGAATCGGCGTCCCCGACCGGGAGCACGTTGGTCGAGCCGTCGGAGACGAAGACGCCGGTGCCGGCGGCGGCCACCTGCATCACGTCCTTGGCGTGGTCGGCGACCGGGTGCTCCATGCTCTGGAACGCGGCCGCGACACCGAGCGAGGCGGAGTAGTCGTAGGTCCCGTAGTGCAGACCCGTGACCCGGCCGTCGCCGGCGGCGATCATCCGGGCGATCAGCGCGGTGCCGTCGGAGCCGAGGATCGCCTGCGGCGTCTCGACCTGGATCTCGAACCGCAGGCTGCCGGCCTCGATCCCGTGCGCCGCCTCGAGGGCGGACAGCGCGGTGACCATCGCGGTCACCTGCTCGACCGAGGTCACCTTGGGCAGCGTGATGACGAACCCGTCACCCAGACCGCCCTCGCGGACCAACGAGCCCAGGAAGAGATCGAGCGTACGCAGCCCCCGATGTCGCGTCGGAGCCTCGAAGGACTTGATCCGGATGCCATGGAACGGCGGCGCCGAACCGTCCCGGACGGTGGCCGCGAGCGCCTCGGCAGCCGCCACGACAGCGGCATCCTCGTCCGCGTCCGGCCGGGAGCCGTAGCCGTCCTCGAAGTCGATCCGAAGATCCTCGATCGGCTCGTCGGTCAGCTTGGCACGCACCCGGTCGTAGATCGCGTCGACCAGGTCGGGCGCCAGATCGAACACGGACACGACCTCGGCGGCCGAGCCCCCGAACTCATCCAGCGCGGCGGCAGATTCGGCGGACCACTCCGCCACCGTCTTGTCGGAGTAGCGGTCGCCGGGGACGTAGACCGTGTGCACCGGCTGCCGTACGCCACGGTCTCCTGGATAGTTCGCGGCCAGCGCCGCGTCGGCCCCGGCGAGATCCCGGTCGAGCCGGGCAACCAGATCCTCGAGATGACTCATGCGCCCACCACCTGCTCATAGGCGGGCAGGGTCAGGAAGTCGGTGTAGTCGTCGGCGAGAGCGACCTCCTCGAAGATGGTGCGGGCCTGCTCCAGGCGGTGCTCGATCCCGTCGGCCGCCGCGAGCAGCTTCGCCATCTCCTCGTCCAGGATCTGGCGTACGAGCTCGGCGGTCACCGGCGTACCGTCATCGAGCTTCGACGAGTTGTGCACCCACTGCCAGATCTGCGAGCGGGAGATCTCGACGGTGGCGGCGTCCTCCATCAGGTTGTGGATGGCGACCGCACCGGCGCCGCGGAGCCAGGCGTCGAGGTAGACCAGCGAGACCTCGACGTTGTCGCGCAGCCCGGCGAGGGTGATCGCACCGCCCGCGGAGGAGACGTCGAGCAGGTCCTCAGCACTGATCGAGACGTCGTCGCGCTGCCGGTCGACCTGGTTCGGGCGATCGCCGAGGACACCGTCGAAGATCTCCCGGCAGATCGGGACCAGGTCGGGGTGGGCGACCCAGGAGCCGTCGAAGCCGTCGCCGGCCTCGCGCTCCTTGTCCTCGCGAACCTTGGCGAAGGCGGTGGCGTTGACCTCATGGTCGCGACGGCTCGGGATGAACGCGGCCATGCCGCCGATGGCGTGGGCGTTGCGGCGGTGGCAGGTCTTGACCAGCAGCTGGGCGTACGCACGCATGAACGGCGAGGTCATCCCGACCGTGGCTCGGTCGGGCAGCACGAAGGAGGGGCCGGCGTCGCGGAAGTACTTGATCAGGCTGAACAGGTAGTCCCAGCGCCCGGCGTTGAGACCGGAGGCGTGGTCGCGCAGCTCGTAGAGGATCTCGTCCATCTCGAACGCGGCCGGGATGGTCTCGATGAGCACCGTCGCGCGCACAGTCCCGTGCTGGATCCCGAGCTCCTCCTGCGCGTACGTGAACACGTCGTTCCACAGCCGCGCCTCGAGGTGGCTCTCCATCTTGGGAAGATAGAAGTACGGCCCGCTCCCCCTCTCCACGAGCTCGCGGGCGTTGTGGAAGAAGTAGAGCCCGAAGTCGACCAGGGCGCCGACGACCGGCTTGCCGTCGACCAGCACGTGCTGGTCGTCGAAGTGCCAGCCGCGCGGGCGCATCACGATCGTGGCGAGCCGCTGGTCCTGCTTGAGCTCGTAGAGCTTGCCCTGCGGGGACATCGCCGAGATCTGCCGACGCACGGCGTCGTACAGATTCACCTGGCCGCCGAGCACGTTGCTCCAGTGCGGCGTGCTGGCGTCCTCCATGTCGGCCAGCCAGACCCGGGCACCGGAGTTGAGGGCGTTGATCGTCATCTTCCGGTCCGTCGGCCCGGTGATCTCGACGCGGCGGTCCTGGAGGTCCTCGGGCACCGGCGCGACGGTCCAGTCGCCGGCGCGTACGTCGGCCGTCTCCGGCAGGAAGTCGAGGCGGCCGGTGCGGGCGACCGTCTCGCGGCGGGTTCGGCGGGCGGCCAGCAGCTCGTCACGGCGGGCCCCGAACCGTCGCTGCAGCTCCGCGACGAATTCGAGGGCTTCGGGCGTGAGGATCTCGGCTCCACGCTCGACCTCGCCACCGGTGATCTGAATGTTCACGAGCTCCACCCTCCCAGGGCCACAGTTTTCCTTTGAATGGATTCTTCTTTCCGCATTGCGGATATTAATCTCAGCCGACAACGGACGCAACCGACGAGTTTTCCTCTACACGACGCTAGACTTCCGTCATCCGGAAGTCATTACCCATGGATCGGGAGTTCCAGGTGAGCGAGAACGAGAAGGCGCCGAAGGCACGCGCCGGCGCCGTGCAGTCGATCGAGCGGGCCTTCGCTCTGCTCGAGACGATGGCCGACGCGGGCGGGACCATGGGTCTCTCCCAGCTCGCCGCCGCCTCCGGTCTGCCGCTGCCGACCATCCACCGCCTGGTGCGCACCCTCGTCGACCTCGGCTACCTCCGCCAGGAGGCCAACCGGCAGTACGTCCTCGGCCCCAAGCTGATCCGGCTCGGCGAGAGCTCCTCGCGCATGCTCAGCACCTGGGCCCGCCCCCACCTCGCCCGCCTCGTCGACGAGGTCGGCGAGTCGGCCAACCTGGCGATGCTCGACGGCGATCAGATCGTCTACGTCGCCCACACCGAGTCGCGCCAGTCGATGCGCATGTTCACCGAGGTCGGCCGGCGGGTGTCCCCGCACTGCACCGCCGTCGGCAAGGCGATCCTCGCCGACATGGCTCCCGACCAGGTCCGCGACATCCTCCGGCGCACCGACATGGTCCCCTACACCTCGACCACGATCACCTCACGCGACGCGTATCTGGATCAGCTCGATCAGGTCCGCGACCGCCGCTACGCCATCGACGAGGGCGAGCAGGAGGCAGGCGTACGCTGCGTGGCCGTTGCCGTCCCCGACTACGCACCGCGCCTGGCGATGTCGATCAGCGGCCCCACCGGGCGGATGACCGACGAGCTCATCGAGCGCGCGGTCCCGCTGCTCACCGAGGCGGGCAAGCAGCTCGCCGCCGACCTGGCCTGACCAACCGGGCCATCGGCCAACTCTACGACCGCGGACCCGAAGAGCGCCGATCAACTAGGACATGAACTCGGCGATCTTCTGGCTCGCGGAGTAGCCCGGCGCAACACCCTCGGCCAGGATCGCGAACGAACGCGCCCTGTCGATGTTGTTCAGCCTGAGCGGAAGAATCTCCTGGTAGGCCGGCGAGGCGTACCACCCCTGGGCCGCCTCCGTCGACGGAAAGCGGAGAACCACCAGCATGCCCTCCGCGGTGCCCTCGGCCACGACGAGATCGGGACCGTGAATGAGGAATTCGCCGTCGAACGGAGCCAGGGTGGCGTCGACGCGGCGCAGGTATTCGACGATGTCGTCGTTGACGTTCAAGCCGTTGATCCATGCGACGGCGTACGCAGGTTTCGTGGTCATTGCTCCACACTCGTCCTTGCCCGCAACGGTGGCCATACCTGGTTTCGGCACCAGGAGCGGAGCTCACCCCGCCCAGCTCACCAGCCCGACGGACGGGTGTTGCCCAGCACCCGGGTCACGGTGATCTCGATGACCACCCGCTCCGGGTTGGGGCGAGGCTGCCGGTAGCGCTCGGCGTAGCGCCGCTCGGCCTCGGCCACCGACTCCGCGTCGTCCTTGACCACCGCGGTGCCCTCCAGCGTGCACCACCGCCGCCCGTCGACCTGGCTGACCGCTGCCTGCGCGCCGTCCCCGGCCGCACGTACGTTGCGGACCTTCTTGCTCCCCGCGCTGCTGATGATGCGCGCGATGCCGGCCTCGGGATCGAAGGTCACCCCCACCGGGACGAGATGCGGGCTGCCGTCCGGGCGGCTCGTGGTCAGGAAGCACACCCGCCGCTCCCGCCAGAACTCATCGTTCGCCGCGGGCGAGGGAGTTGCGTCGACTGTCATAGGTGCTCCTTCGTGAACCAGGGCCGTGGCTGCCACGGCCCCATCGGTGGGATCAGCGGTTGTCGCCGCTGCCACCGATGGCGCCGCGGTGCTGACGATCGGCGAGCTTCTTGATGTTGAGCTCGGCGATGTCCGCGAGCGGGAGCCCGAAGTGGTCGGCGAGGACAGCCAGGTACCACAGTGTGTCGCCGAGCTCCTTGGCGAGATCATCCAGGTCCCACCGGGCGAAGTCGCTGTCGTGGTCCCGGATGATCTTCTTCGCCTTCTCGGCGATCTCGCCCGTCTCGCCGACCAGCCCCAGCAGCAGGTGGAACACCTCGTTGGGCGTGCCCTTCGACGCCGCGGTGCGCAGCGCCGCCTGCTGGTAGGCGTTCATGTCCATCACCAGAACCTATCGCGGCTCCCGCTCAGACGGTCGGGACGGTGCCGCCGTCGATGACGTACTCGGCGCCCACGATTGCCGAGGCGCGGTCCGAGACCAGGGACCCGACCAGGCCTGCGACCTCCTCCGTGTGTGCGAATCGCCTCAGGGCGGGTCAGGACGGGTGGTTGGCGATGACGAGCTCGGCGACGAGGCCGTCCCGGAGCCCGAACCGGTAGTCGAGCTCGGCGACGCCACCCGGGAAGGTGCCCTCGAGCCGCACGGTCACCACCCAATGGGCTTCATCGACGCGGCGAGCACCGATCTGCTCGGTCGTGTACTCGAACTCGGACCCGGCGTCCCGCAGAAACGCATGGGCCGTCTCTCGGCCGCGGAAGGCCTCACCCTGGTCGACGACCACCGCGTCCTCGGCGAGGAAGGACGAAGCGGTGTCGGCATCGCGGATGACGTGGGCGGCGAAGAACTCGCGCACGGTGGTCGGGAGCTGGTCGGACAGAAGATCGGTGTGCTGTGTCATGAGCCCACCATCTGGCCTCACGGCGCGGGAGGGTCAAGCCGTGGACTCTCCCGCGGGGGGAGCGTTCACAATGAGGGCATGCTGACCATCGGGGAGTTCTCGCGGCTGACCCACCTGAGCGTGCGGACCCTGCGCCGGTATCACGAGGCGGCCCTGCTGGAACCCGCCGTGGTGGACGAGACCACCGGTTAACGCTACTACGGCGTCGACCAGATCCCGACCGCGCAGGTCATCCACCGGCTCCGTGAGCTCGACGTCCCCCTGAGCGATGTCCAACGGATCCTGCGGACCCCCGACCCCGGTGTCCGGGCAGCCCTGGTCACGGACCACCTGCAACGCCTCGAGGACGTGCTCGACCGCACCCGGGCCGCGGTCGTGTCGCTGCGCCGCCTGCTCCAGCCCGATCCTGCTCCGATCGACGTCGAGCTGCGCGCGGAGCCCGCCCGGACGGTTGCGGCGGTGGCGGCCGTCGTCGGGCATCGCGACGTCACGACCTGGTACGCAGGAGCGATGGCCGAACTCGAGGCGGCCGTCGGCGCCGCCGTGACCGGACCGCCCGGCGGCACCTACGACAACGCCCTCTTCGAGCAGGAGCGTGGTCACGCGCTCGTCTATCTGCCGACCGCTGCGCCACCTCGCACCGGACGCGTGCACCCCACGACTCTGCCCGCCGCGGAGCTGGCCGTCACCACCCATGTCGGCGAGCACGACGGCATCGAGGTCACGTACGGCGAGCTCGGGACCTGGGTGGTGGAGAACGCGATGTCGGTGGCCGGGCCGGTGCGGGAGATCTACCTCGTCGGCCCTCGCGACACCAGCGATCCCGCCGAGTGGCGCACCGAGATCGGCTGGCCGGTCTTTCGCGTCACCTGACGACACCGAACTACGGCTGGACACATCCGGACAAGCGAAACACCCCGGTGGCCAACGTTTCCGCTGGTCACCGGGGTGTTCTCCCAGGCGTGGCAGATGAAGGATTCGAACCTTCGAAGGCAAAGCCGACGGATTTACAGTCCGCTCCCATTGGCCGCTCGGGCAATCTGCCTGGGTTGCACGCGAACCCCCGTGAAGGAGATCGCGACAGCAATAAACAATAGCGCAGGGGCTGGCGGCGTACGAAAACGGGACGAGGTCCTAGGGTGAGACAGGTACGTTCCCGGGGCACAGTCCTGGCCGGAAGCAAGAGGAGAGAGTCATGGCTGACTCGTCGTTCGACATCGTGAGCAAGATCGACCGCCAGGAGGTCGACAACGCGCTGAGCCAAGCCGCACGTGAAGTCGCGACGCGGTTCGACTTCAAGGGGACCAACGCGAGCATCGAGTGGAGCGGTGAGCACGGGATCGAGATCTCCGCGTCCGCCGACGACCGCGCCAGCGCGGTGCTCTCGGTCTTCCAGGACAAACTGATCAAGCGCCAGCAGTCGCTGAAGATCCTCGACGCGAGCGAGCCGCGCCAGTCCGGTCAGCAGTCGAAGATCTCGATCACGCTCAAGGAGGGCATCTCCTCCGAGGACGCGAAGAAGATCTCCAAGCTGATCCGCGACGAGGGCCCCAAGGGCGTCAAGGCGCAGATCCAGGGCGACGAGCTCCGCGTCTCCTCCAAGAAGCGCGACGACCTGCAGACCGTGATCTCCCTGGTCAAGGCCCAGGACTACGACTTCGCGGTTCAGTTCATCAACTACCGCTGAACCGCTGCCCCTGCGTCGTCGCCGCAGCGAGCGCGGCGACGAAGGCAGCTGGCGAACCGGCACGCCGAAATAGGGCACGTTGCCTGTCCGCCCCGCCGCCAACGGCACGTAGTCGGTTGATGGTGGAGAGCACCAGCGCTTCGTCTCCGTGTGCCCGCAGATATGGCTGGACCCGGGAGACCATGGCATCGACCAGCTGCCCGGAGCGCACGAGCCTGCCGGTCTGCGGGTCGGGCGCCACTCCACGGAGGCCCCCTCGAGCGGCGGACCGACAGGACCGCTGAAGCAGCTCCTGCCGGACGGGTACCACGGGCCGCGCGGCAACTGCGTCGTCGACGGCCATGCTGATCAGCGCGCGCACCAGCCCGGCGTACGCCACGGTCTCCTCAGCGGTCAGGCTCATGTCGGCCGCTCTGACCTCGATGGTGGGGTATCTGGGTGAGAGGCGTGCCAGGAAGTACACGCTGCGGCTGTCCATTGCCAGGCCCGACGCGACGGCCTCGTCGACCATCTGGTCGTACGCCTCCGCCGAGCGCACCGGCGGGGCTGGCGTGAAGGTCGGCCACCGAGTGGCGAGGTTGAAGCGCTGGCTGGCCCAGCCGGTGACCTCGCCCTCCCAGATGGGCGAGTTCGCGGCCAGTGCGATGAGAGGCGGCAACCAGGGGCGGAACCGGAGCAGTGCTTCCACGGCGAGCTGTCTGGTCGGTACACCGACGTGGACGTGGCAGCCGCAGGTTCCGTTGGTGCGCATGGCCGCCGGGAAGAGTCGCGCCAGCTCGTTGTAGCGAGGTTCATTCGTCACCTGGGGCGGGTCGGGCAGTCCGAACGGCGATACTCCGGTGGCGACCGCAATGACGCCGTGACGGCTCGCGACCTCCGCGACCCGGCGACGCAAGGTGATCAGGGCGTCATGGACTTCCGCGAGGGTGGTGCACACCGGCGTCCGCGCCTCCACCATGAACAGCATCGACTCGGCGACGACGCGTGTCGGGTAGCCACATTCGCGGATGATCTCGACCGCCGCCGGGACAACCGCACCGCTGCGCGGGTCGAGCAGGGTGAACTCCTCCTCCACGCCGACGGTCGGTGCACAGCCATCGCCGGCCGATCCACCCAGCCGGCTCGCCTCGGCAGGCGTGCTGCCCCGGTCGAAAACAGTCGCGCGCATGCCCTCGCCTTCCCCGTCGGTCGATCAATCACCAGCGTCGGAGGCCGTCCACTGCACAGGCAGGGCCGAGAAGCACACCACCGCAGGACCTTGGGCACTGACCCTGGCAAGCCCGACCGAGGTTGCATCGAGAGGGGCCATGGAGCCTCACAAGGAGGGACGATGCCCATCACCAAGAACCCGATCCCCATCGAAGTCACCCTGCGGGGCAACGTCGGCGAGTACGCCGGAAAGTACGCACGAAGCAAGATCGCCACAGCGCTCGACATCGCGCACGGACCGGTGTTGTCGGCGCACGTGGTGCTGGACTGGCGGCGCAACCCGGCATCGGAGAACCAGGCCATCGCGGAGGCATCGGCGAACGTCGACGGACTGATGGTGAGGGCGAAGACAGCGGCCCCGACCATGCCGGAGGCCGTCGACGACCTGGAGTACCGACTGCGCCGACAGCTGGCACACCTGCAGGATCGCAACCGTACGCAGCACCGCCGCACGAGCATCCCGGCCGAGCACGAGTGGCGCCACGGCGACCTCCCACGCCGTCGTGTCCCCCACTTCCCGAGGCCGGCGGAGAGCCGGGAGGTGGTCCGCCGCAAGTCGTTCGCGAGCACGCCGATGATGCCCGACGACGCGGCGTACGAGATGGACCTGCTCGATCACGACTTCTTTCTCTACCGAGACGCCGCTTCGGGCGCACCCGCACTGGTGCACCGTCTCTCCGGAGGTGGGTACGGCGTCCAAGGAGCTGAGGCGGCCCCACCGCCCTCGCTGACCGAAGCCCAGGCACGTGCCAGGCTGGAGATCAACGGGGAGCCGTTCGTCTTCTACCGTGATGCGGAGACCGGCGCCGGCTGCGTGCTGTATCACCGGTACCACGGGCACTACGGCCTGATCGAGCTCGCTTGACCCCGCACTAGGCTCCGGGCGTGACCTACGAGCACCCGAGAGCCTCGGCCGAGATCGACGCCCCGATCGAGGTGGTGTGGCGGGTGATGGTCGAGACCGAGTCGTACGCCGCGTGGAACCCGTTCCTCGTCCGCGCCGAGACCGCGCAGCCGGCGGCGGTGGGCAACCCGATCACGCTTCATGTGACGTGGGCGAACGGCGGCCGCGCGCGCTCACCGGAGCGGATCACGGCGCTCGAGCCACCGGTCGTCGGGGAGGACGGGGTCGGGGCTGCGTACCTGGCCTATGTCTATGCGGGCTGGCCGGCGCGACTCGGCCTGGTCCGGGGCGTACGTCACCAGCGACTGACCCAAGGACCCGGCGGGCCGACGCGCTACGAGACGGTCGAGGAGTTCTCCGGCCCGCTGGTCGGGCTGGCCGGTCCGGAGCGTGTCACTGACGGATTCCGGAGGCATGCCGCGGCGCTCAAGGTGCGCGCCGAGACGCTCGCGAGGCGAAAGTAGACTTGACCACTAGATTGAGCGAAATTCTGCATTCATCTGCAAGAATGTGGCCGTGCGAGTATCTGCCAAGTCCGACTACGCCCTCCGCGCCCTCATCGAGATGGCCGCGCGTGAGGACGGAAAAGCTGTCAGCGCCGAGGAGCTCGGCCGCGCCCAGGAGATCCCTCACGGCTTCCTGCAGGCGATCCTCGCCGACCTCCGCAAGGCCGGCGTCGTCATCTCACAGCGCGGGCAGTCGGGCGGCTGGCGCCTGGCCCGCAAGGCGTCGGACGTCTCCGTCGCCGACGTGATCCGCGCCGTCGACGGCCCACTGGTCTCCGTCTATGGCCTGCGTCCCGAGGCGGTCACCTACAACGAACGCGCCGACGTCCTCCAGCACGTGTGGATCGCCGCGCGCGACTCCCTGCGCGAGGTCTTCGAGAAGGTCTCGATCGCCGAGCTCGCCGCTCGCGAGCTGCCCGACGAGGTCACCACCCGCACCGCGCGCGACGAGGCCTGGCTGCCTCACTGAGGCTGCTGGCGGTTGGTCTAGGTATGCAGCCGAACCGTCACTTCCCTCGCGGAGTTCCGCACGGGAAGTGAC
>NZ_JBHVKJ010000039.1:0-52454 GCF_042798275.1 Nocardioides sp. NPDC057767
TCCTCCGACCCACCGATCTGCACCGGCAACGACCCCAGCTTGTTCACCGCCGGGATCAACGAGGCCGACACATCCGCACGCGCGATCTCCTCGATCACCAACACCGTCGCCAGCGCGTCCGCACCGACACCCCCGTACGCCTCCGGAACATGCGGCGCGAAGAACTCCGTCTCCACCAGCGCGTCGTGCGCCTCCTGCGGATACCGAGCCTCCTCATCGACCGCAGCCGCAGCCGGCGCGATCTTCGCATCACAGATCTCACGGATGGCCTTGCGGATCTCCTGGTGCTCCTCGGAGAGGGCGAACAACGGGTACTGGTCGGACATGCGGACTCCACTCACGCGTGCGGGCTCAGTAGGCGTAGAAGCCCTGGCCGGACTTCTTGCCGAGCAGACCGGCGTCAACCATGCGGTCGAGCAGCGGCGGCGGCGAGTAGAGCGGCTCCTTGAACTCCTCGTACATCGAGATGCCGATCGCCCGGACGGTGTCGAGGCCGATCAGGTCCGACAGCGCCAGCGGGCCCATCGGATGGCCGCAGCCGAGGACCATCCCGTTGTCGATGTCGGCCGCGGAGGCGTAGCCCGCCTCGTACATCCTGACCGCGCTGAGGAGGTAGGGCACCAGCAGGCTGTTGACCACGAAGCCGGCCCGGTCGGTCGCCTCGATCGGCTGCTTGCCGAGCGTCTTACCGACGAAGGTCTGCATCCGCTCCAGCGTCTCCGGCGAGGTGGTCAGGCTCGGGATCAGCTCGACCAGCTGCATCACCGGCGCCGGGTTGAAGAAGTGCACGCCCATCACGTTCGCGGCCCGGCCGGAGACCGCACCAAGCTTCACGATCGGGATCGACGAGGTGTTGGAGGCGAGGATCGCGTCGTCCTTCTCCAGCAGCGCGCCAACGGTCCGGAACAGCTCGAGCTTGACGTCCTCCTTCTCCGAGGCCGCCTCGACCACGAGGTCACGGTCGCTCAACCGGCCGAGATCGGTCGTGAAGGTGATGCGGTCCAGCACGCCCACGAGGTCCTCCTCGCTGAGCTTGCCGCGGCTCACCGCGCGCTCCAGACTCCCCCGCACCTTCGCCTCGGCGGCCTGCGCCGCCTCCTGGCTGATCTCCACCGTGACGGTGTCCAGCCCGGAACGGGCACACACCTCGGTGATCCCCGAGCCCATCAGCCCGCCACCGATCACGCCAATCCGATCCATCCCCAGCTCCTCGTTCACAGGTCGGTCACGGGTCACAATTACTTGGACACCATAGTATCCAACTACTTGGACATCAAAGCATCTGGCTCGCAGCAGCCTGTTCGACGGGAACGAGACTTCGATCAGCCTCGGGCGGCAAGGGGCGTCAGGGGACCATCCAGCCGAGCACAGGAGTCGACTGGAGGGCGACGAGGACGCACATGAAGGCCAGCATCGCGATGCTCCAGCCGAAGACCTTGCGGAAGATCTCGCCCTCCTTGCCGGCCATGCCGACGGCCGCCGCCGCGATGGCGAGGTTCTGCGGGCTCACCATCTTGCCGAGCACACCACCCGAGGAGTTGGCGGCGGCCATCAGCACCTGGTCGAGGCCGGCCTCCTTCGCAGTGGTCACCTGGAGGAGACCGAAGAGGGCGTTGGAGGAGGTGTCCGAGCCGGTCACGGCCACGCCGAGCCAGCCGAGGATCGGCGAGAGGATCGCGAACGCGCTGCCGGTGCCCGCCAGCCAGGCACCGATCGAGCCGGTCTGACCGGAGAAGTTCATGACGTACGCCAGGCCGAGCACCGCCATCACCGTGACGATGGCGGGAGCGAGCTGACGGTAGGTGTCGCGGTAGGTGGTCGCGACCGCGCCGGGTCGGATCCGCAGGCAGATAGCGGTGATGATGCCCGAGAGCAGCAGCATCGTGCCGGCAGTGGGGAACCAGTCGAACTTGAAGCCGCCCTGAGCGCCGGCGACGTCGCCGAGCCCCGGGAAGACCACGGTCGGGGTGTAGTCGGTCCCGGAGAGCGTGAACGGCCGGTGGGCCAGCGTCTCCTTGATCGCGGGGATGCTGACGATCACGAAGATGACGATGATGATCGCGTACGGCAGGAAGGCCTTGAAGACCTCAGTGCTGGTGTCACGCACGTCGTGCGCCTGGGCGCCCGGGCCCGACCCCGAACCGACGAGCGACTCGGCCAAGATCTTCTCCTGCGGCTGCCAGACCCGGAGCAGCCCGACGACCACGAGGACCGAGAAGAGCGAGGCGACGATGTCGGCCAGCGGGACGGAGATGTAGTTCGACGCGACGAACTGGGCGATGCCGAAGCCGAGGCCGCACAGCAGCGCCGGGATCCAGGTCTGCCTGAGGCCGCGCCTGCCGTCGACCACGAAGACCAGGATGAGGGGCACCACCACCGCCAGGACCGGTGTCTGGCGTCCCACCATCGCGCCCAGCGTCTCGACGCTGAAGCCGGTCTGGTCCGAGAGCGCGTTGATGGGCGAGGCCATCGCGCCGTACGCCACCGGGGCGGTGTTGGCGATCAGCGCGACGGCCGCGGCCTTGACCGGCTTGAAGCCCATCGCCATCAGCATCACCACGGTGATCGCCACCGGCGTACCGAACCCGGCGAGCGCCTCCAGGAGCGCGCCGAAGGAGAAGGCGATGATCAGCGCCTGGATCCGCTGGTCGTCGCTGACTTTGCTGAACGCCCGGCGCAGCACGTCGAAGTGGCCGGTGTGCACGGTCAGGTTGTAGACGAAGACCGCGTTGATGACGATCCACATGATCGGGAAGAAGCCCGAGAGCAGCGCGCCCTGGGCAGCGGACAGGATCGCGTCGTCGACCGGCATCTCGAAGAGGGCGACGGCGACGACCAGGGCGACGGCGAGCGAGATGAGGCCGGCCTGCCAGGCCTTCATCTTCAGCCCGCCGAGGAGGACGAACATGGTGATCAGCGGCAGGGCGCCGCACAGGGCGCTCAGGACGAGCGAACCGCCGACCTGGTCCGGTACTGGCTCAAACATGGCGACTCCGAGGGTCGTTGGTGTGGGAGATGAGCCCCCGAGACGTGGGGGTGTTCAGTTGTCGGAGGATCAGATGTTGCGGCTGCGCAGCGCCTCGGGTGAGGAGCCGCTGATCGAGGCGTCGAGCACCTCGACGAGGTGGGCCATGCCGAGCTGCTGTCCCTGTGCCGTGATCGCCGAGGCAACCTGGAGCAGACAGCCCGGGTTGGCGGTGACGAGCACCTCGGCGCCGGTGGCGACGATGTTGCGCGCCTTGCGCTCGCCCAGCTCGCGGGCGGGCTCGGGGTTGAGGATGTTGTAGATGCCCGCCGAGCCGCAGCAGATCGCACTCTCGGCGATCTCGCGCAGCTCGACGCCGGGGATGCCGCTCAGCAGCGCCCGCGGCTGGGCGCGTACGCCCTGGGCATGGGCGAGATGGCAGGCATCGTGATAGGCGATGGTGAGGTCGAGCGGGTGGCGCTCGGCGACCGGGCCGAGCTCGTCGAGGATCTCGGCGATGTCGCGGACCTTCGCCTCGAACCCCGCTGCCTTGACGGCGTGCGCGGGATCGTCGGCCAGCAGCCGGGCATAGTCCTTGAGCGTCGAGCCGCACCCGGCCGCGTTGATGACGATGTGCTCGACACCGGCGTCCTCGAAGGCGTCGATGATCCGGCGGGCGTACGCCTGGGCCTCCCGCTCGCGGCCGTTGTGCACCGAGAGCGCACCGCAGCAGCCCTGGCCGGCCGGGATGACGACGTCGCAGCCCTCGGCGGCGAGGACCCGTGCCGTGGCGGCGTTGACGCCCGGGAAGAACGCGCCCTGGACGCAGCCGGTGAGCATGCCGACCACCGCCCGCCGCTCCCCCGCCGCGGGCACACGCTCGGGCAACGGCGCGGCCTCGGTGATGGTCGGGGTGAGCCGCTCCATCGCGGCCAGGTGCGGTGCCATCCGCTCGAGCAGGCCGGTACTGCGGAGGCGACGGTCGAGGCCCGTACGCTGCAGCAGCTTCAGCGGACCGCGCATCGCGCGGAGCCGCCTGGGGTGCGGGAAGATCGCGAAGATCAGGCTCCGCAGCGCCTTCTCCTTCGGCGTACGTGCGTGGTTGCGCTCGACCTGAGCGCGGGTCTGCTCGATGAGGGTGTCGTAGCGAACGCCCGAGGGGCAGGCGGTCACGCACGACATGCAGCCCAGGCAGTTGTCCCAGTGCTGCACCATCGAGTCCGACATCGGCTCCCCCTCGAGGCCCTCCTTCATCAGGTAGAGCCGCCCGCGCGGGGAGTCCATCTCCTCGCCCCACAGCAGATAGGTGGGGCAGGTCGGCAGGCAGAAGCCGCAGTGCACGCAGTCGTCGAGCAGGTGCTGGTCGGGCGGATGCTCCTCGTCGAAGGCCCCCAGGTTTCGGATGTCCATGTCCGTCATGGGCTAGATCCCTCCTACGAAGCGGCCCGGGCTGAGCCGGTGATCGGGGTCGAACTCGTCCTTGACCCGGCGCATCAGCTCCAGGGCCGGGACCGGCCCCCACAGGTCCAGCTGCTCCTTGATCGCCTCCGGGGCGTCCAGGACCACGGTGCTGCCGCCGTGACGACCCGTGGTCTCGCGCAGCCGGTCGAGGAGCGTACGGATCTCGGTGATGTCCTGGCCGGCGGGGACGGCGACGTACGCGACGCCGACGCCGGCCGAGCCGCGCAGCCCGAGGTCGCCCGCGGCGCCGACGACCTCGGCGAGGCCGGAGAGCCGGAAGGTCACCTTGATCCCGACGTGGCTGTCGGTGGTGTCGTCCCACGGATAGCGGCCCCAGCCGGCGGGAGGTCGGTCGCTGATCTCGGCGCCGGGGAGCAGTTCTCTCAGCACGGCTGTACGTCCCGCCACGCCCTCCGGGCGCCCCTCGACCAGCACGTCGACCCGCACCCCGTCGGCGGTGACGTCCACCTCGAGACCGGAGGGAACGGTCTGCGAGTGCAGGACCGCCTGGGTGAGCTCCGCGGCGTGCGCGGCGTCGTGTGCGACGACACCGACCCAGCGACGGCTCTGCGGGACCGGGTGGAGCCGGAAGGTCGCTTCGGTGACCACCGCGAGCGTGCCCATCGAGCCGACGAGGAGCTTGCCGACGTCGTAACCGGCGACGTTCTTGACGACCTTGCCGCCGGCCCTGGCGACCACGCCGTCAGCGCGCACCATCGTCACGCCGATGAGCAGGTCGCGCATGGTGCCCGCGTGCATCCGCAGCGGACCGCTGGTGTTGGTGGCCAAGGTGCCGCCGACGGTCGCGCCGGGAACCGTCTCGTCGAGGGCGAGGCGCTGGCCGGCGGTGGCGACGTGCTCGTTCAGCCGGGCCAGCGGCGTCCCTGGTCCGACGGAGGCGATCAGGTCGCCGGAGGCGTGCTCGCTCACCTGGTCGAGGGCGGAGAGGTCGAGCAGGATGTCGGCCGAGGTCGGCGGGTTGCCCCAGCTCAGCTTGGTGCCGGCTCCGGTCGGGACCACGGACTCCCCCGCGGCCACCGCGGCGCGCATGATCTCGGCGACCTCGGCGGTGCTCGTCGGGCGCTCGATGCGGCCGGGAGTGACTCCGGAGACGGTGACGTCGCTCATCAGAAGACCTCCGCCACGCCGGCCTGCTGCAACGGGTGCGCGCCCTGACGGCGGCCCGGACGCTCGCCGCACAGCCGCGGGGTCGGGAAGATCTTGCCGGGGTTGGAGATCCGGTCCGGGTCGAAGGCACAGCGGACGAGCTGCATCGTGTCGAGGTCGTCGTCGGCGTACATCTTCGGCATGTGGGCCGCCTTGTCGGCGCCGACCCCGTGCTCGCCGGTGATCGAGCCGCCGTGCTGCAGGCACAGGTCGAGGATCCCGCGGCTGACCTCCTCGGCGGCCTCCCCGGCACCGGGGACGGCGTCGTCGAAGAGCACCAGCGGGTGCAGGTTGCCGTCGCCGGCGTGGAAGACGTTGGCGACGCGCACGCCGGACCGCTCGGAGAGCTCCGCGATCGCCCTCAGCACCTCGGGCAGGGCGGTCCGCGGGATGACGCCGTCCTGCACGATGTAGTCGGGGCTGATCCGGCCGACGGCCGCGAAGGCGGACTTGCGGCCCCTCCAGATCAGGAACCGCTCCTCGGGAGTCTTCGCGGTGCGGATCTCGAAGGCGCCGGCCTCCTCGCAGAACCGGACCACGTCCGCGTACTCCGCGTCCACCTCGGCGGCCGGACCGTCCAGCTCGATGACCAGCACCGCGCCCGCGCCGTCCGGGTAGTCGCAGTGCACCGCGGCCTCGGCGGCCTCGATCGCGAGCGCGTCCATCATCTCGATCGCCGCCGGTACGATGCCGGCCGCGATGATCGCGGACACGGCGGCGCCGGCGCGGTCGGTCGAGTCGAAGCCCACCAGCAGAGTGACCACCTTCTCCGGCAGCCGGACCAGCCGCACCGTCACCTCCGTGACGATCCCGAGGGTGCCCTCCGACCCGACGACGGCACCGAGCAGGTCGTAGCCGGGGCTGTCGGGGGCGTCGCCGCCGAGGCGTACGCGATCGCCGTCGGCGGCCACGAACTCGGCGGCGAGCACGTGGTTGGTGGTGAAGCCGTACTTGAGGCAGTGGGCACCGCCGGAGTTCTCCGCGACGTTGCCGCCGATCGAGCAGACCTGTTGGCTGGAGGGGTCCGGCGCGTAGTAGTAGCCCGCCGGGGTCGCCGCCCGGGTGACATCGAGGTTGATGACACCGGGCTCCACGACGGCGCGCTGGTCCTCTTGCCGGACCTCCTTGACGGCCCGCATCCGCGAGGTGACCACCAGGACACCCTCCGCGTGGGGCAGGCTGCCGCCGGAGAGCCCCGTGCCGGAACCGCGGGCGACGTACGGGATCTGCAGCTCGGCACAGCACCGCACGATCCCGGCGAGCTGCTCGGCGGTCTCGGGGATCACGACGAGCGCCGGGGTGACCCGGTAGTGGGCCAGCCCGTCGCACTCGTACGTCCGCAGCCGGGCGTGGTCGGTGATCACGCCGTCCTCGGGGAGGAGCGCCCGCGCCCGCCGGATCAGTGTCTCCAGTGGTGTCAGGCCCATCGCTCCCTCGATTTCGTATCGTGGAATCTTCCTTCTGCCCCCTGGAACTTTAGGGCACGGAAGGCAGTGAGGGCAATGGTTTGCTGTGACTCACGTCACCAGCGGTGTCCGGTCGCCCGCGCCGGGACGGGCGAACCCGGCCGACCGATCACGCAACAGGCACGACGGGCGGCACCTGCCAGGTGCCGTCCAATGCCTCGGGCCGGGGGCGGTAGAGCCGGATCAGGAAGTTCCAGCCCTCCATCACCGGGAGGAAGTTGGTCTTGCCGCTCGGGTCGACGCCGAAGTACACGGTCACGGCGCCATCCGGGTCCGGCGTCGCGGTGATGCTGTTGATGTTGTTCACGCCGAGCTCGTTGGGAACGAAGTAGCCCTCGGCGTTGTAGAGCGAGATCGACCAGAAGGCATCGACGGGCGGGTCCACGATTCGCAGGGAGTACTCCCCGACCGACAGCCCGGGGTTGACGTTGACATAGTGCGCCTCGTGCTCCGGAAGCCCGCCCCAGCCCGAGGCGGTGGCGATGAGGTGTCGAACGGGGTCGACCTCGTCCGGCCTTCCGAATGCCCCGCGGAAGTCGGGCAGTCCCTCGGAAAGCTGCAGCAGTGCCTGCCGGGTGCGTTTCATGGACTCCTCGTCGTAGTCGGGGAGCTCGAAGGATGTCGACTGCTCCGAGGACAGCCCGAGGGCGTCCTGCAGACGATTGACCTCGGCCACGTCGGCCGGGTCGCCGGGATCGACGAGGATCCGGGCGGCCAGAAGCACGAAGTCGCTGCCGAGCGCCTCTCGGGTCAGCTCGTACGACCCGGCGTCATGGAAGATCCTCGGGATGTAGTGGTCCTGGGTGACGACCATGACCGACAGGTAGCGGTCCCCCGGATCGGGGAGCGTGAGCGTGGCCGGCTGCGTCACGTCCACGATCGCCGCGCT
Organism: Nocardioides sp. NPDC057767; assembly: GCF_042798275.1. Lineage (NCBI taxonomy): Bacteria > Bacillati > Actinomycetota > Actinomycetes > Propionibacteriales > Nocardioidaceae > Nocardioides > Nocardioides sp. NPDC057767. The sequence goes on from NZ_JBHVKJ010000039.1 coordinate 7,949, forward strand.
GTAGAGCGTGTCGCGGTTCTGCCGGACGATGGGCTGGTGGTCCAGCGGAGCCGGCTCACGGTAGTGGACCCACGCACCGACACCACCGGTGTCGGCGACGATCCGGGAGAACATCAGGTTGGACTCGGCCCGAGGGAAGTTGATGGCATTGACGCGTATCGCGGACATTCTGGTGCCTCTCTCCGGGGCCCGGAAGGCCCCCGTCGTTCCGACCCGACGGACTGTTCCGCCGTACCGAACCCTGCGATCTGGGCTTCCGCGACACCTCCCACGGATCGGGTGAACGTGAGCATCAGCCACGAAGGTCATCACGCACTCGCCGGGGAAGGCCGCGCGCCCGAAGCCAGAGATAGGTTGCTCCGGCGACGGGTACGGGCAGCCAGAAACCGAAGAGGCGCCAGGTCAGGACGCCGAGCAGGGCGGCGTCGTGAGCTGTCCCGAAGGACACCAGGACCGGCGCTGCGACGCCTTCGACGAGCCCCAGGCCACCGGGCGTGATCGGCAACAGGGCGATCAGGCCCACCAGGGCGTACGTGGTGATCAGACCGCCCAGGCTGGGCCCGGCTCCGAAGGCGAGCACGCTGAGGTAGAGGCTGGCGGCGTCGAACGACCAGTACCCCAGCCCCCACAGAAGTGTCCGTCGACTCTGCGCACGGTTGCCGAGCACCAGCTGGACCTGGCTGATGATCGCCCGGACCAGCCGTTCGAACGCGTACGGGTGGACCAGCGGCAACCGGCTGGCCACAGCGTGCGTGACGGTCACGACCTGGTCCGGGCGCACGGTGAGCACCGCCACCAGACCACCGAAGGTGACCACCAGGACCAAGGTCAGGACCGAGGCCGTCTTCAGGAACGGGTGCGTCGCCGACAGTGGCACCGCGGCGATCAGGCCGAGCACGAACGCGGCGACGAACCAGAGAACGGTGAGCGCGAACTCCACGGCGCCTGCGGCGACCGCTTCGGCCGGCGGGACTCCGGCTCGACCGAGCAGTCGCATCCGTAGCGCCGCCGCGACCGCTCCCCCGCCGGGAACGACATGGCTGAAGCCGTTTCCGGTCACATCGATCGCCAGCACGGTCGGGTACGTCGGACGCGAGTGCCTCGGAAGAAGCGCGAAGGTGAGCCCGCTGTAGCAGCCGTAGGAGGCGGCCTCGAAGACGAGGGCCAGGATCAGGGCGACCGGTGCGGCGGTGCCGGCCGAGGTCCAGGACTGGCGAGCACCGGTGAGCAGGTCGACCGCGACGTACTCGAGGGCCAGCACCGCCACGATGACCAGGCCGACGCGACGGACCCAGGCCCATACCGATGCGACTCGACGACGCTCACGACCAGCCCGGTCGGCCTCGCGTGATGCAGGTTCCCTGAGCATCGGCCGGCCCGGTCAGCTGCGGGACGGCCCGCGTACCGAAGCATCAGACATGTCCGCTCCTTCCGGAATCACCGTCACCCCGACGACACGACGCCGGAAAGTGTCATTCGTCCCCGATCCCCCAGCCATCGGCCCGGCCAACGGCCCGGCCATCGGCCTCGAGGGACGTTGGCCCTGAGATCGCGCAGACCTCGGCCTCTTTCCCGATCCTCGCTCGGCTGTTGGCCTTGCAACATGTCATACGGAGGGCGTTACGACTGCGGGCACCAGCTGAGGCTGCGCTCCGTCCTTGGCCCGGGGACCCTCCGGTTCTCGGCGCCGGTCAAGTCCGGTCCACCGAAGGAGCCACCGAAGCCGGCGCCGCAGCCCCCACCGCGTTGGCAGCGGTGGCTGCTGCCGATCGCGTTGGCCGTCATGATCGCCCTGCTGTTCGCGCCTCTCCCGGAGGCGAACCCCACCAAGTCGCTCTCCTACACCGACTTCACCAGCAGCGTCACGGCTGGCAAGGTCACCTCGGTCACCATCGACGACGTCGGCACCGTCATCGGAGAGCTGGAGGATGGCACCCGGTTCCGGACCCAGATCCCCACCGCACTCGACACGACCGCCCTCTCCAGCCGGCTGCAGGCCCGGGGCGTGGAGATCACCGCCACGAGCGCCGACACACCGTGGTGGACCTCGCTCCTGGTGTGGCTGCCGCTGCTGCTGATTCTCGGGCTGCTCCTGTGGTCCAGCCGCGCCGCCCAGAAGGCCATGGGCGGCATGGGCGGTGCCGGCGGCTTCGGCCGGTCGAAGGCCAAGATCATCGAGGCCGAGCGGCCGACCACTCGTTTCGAGGACGTCGCCGGCTACGACGGGGTCAAGCAGGAGGTGGGCGAGATCGTCGACTTCCTGCGCCGACCCGAGCGGTACGCCGAGGCCGGGGCCAAGGGTCCACGTGGCGTGGTCATGGTCGGCCCGCCGGGCACGGGCAAGACGCTCCTGGCACGCGCCGTGGCCGGCCAGGCCGAGGTCCCCTTCCTCTCGGTGACCGGGTCGGCGTTCGTGGAGATGTTCGTCGGCGTGGGCGCTGCACGGGTGCGCGATCTCTTCGCCGAGGCGCGCAAGCGCGCCCCGTCGATCATCTTCATCGACGAGATCGACGCCCTCGGCTCGCGCACCGCCAGCCCAGGGCGGATCGGTAACGACGAGCGCGAGCAGACCCTCAACCAGCTGCTGGCCGAGATGGACGGGTTCGATCAGTCCACCGGGATCGTCGTGCTGGCGGCTACCAACCGGCCCGCGTCGCTCGACCCTGCCCTCCTGCGCCCTGGCCGCTTCGACCGTCAGGTGGTCGTGCCGCTGCCCAACCAGTCCGAACGGATGGCGATCCTCGACGTCCATGCCAGGAACAAGCACCTCGACCCCGGCATCGACCTGGCCGTCGTCGCCCGCGCCACCCCCGGCTTCTCGGGCGCCGACCTGGCCAACCTCGTCAACGAGGCCGCCATCAACGCCGTACGCGACGACCGCTCCGTCATCACCGCCGAGGACCTGGACACGGCCCGCAATCGCGTACTGCTCGGTCGGCGGGAGACCTCGAACGCGCTTCTCCCTGAGGAACGTCATGCGGTCGCGGTGCACGAATCCGGCCATGCCCTCGTCGCGCAGCTCTGCGAGCACGCCGATCCGGTCGCCAAGGTCACCATCCTTCCCGCCGGCATGGCGCTCGGTGCCACCGAGCAGCTTCCCGAGGCCGAGCGCCGCCTGTACAGCGAGGGATACCTCAACGACCTGCTCGCGGTCCGGCTCGGAGGCCGTGCCGCCGAGCTCATCGCCTTCGGCGAGGGGTCATCAGGTGCCGCGAACGACCTCTCCGGCGCCACCCAGATCGCCGAGCGGATGGTCGTCGAGTTCGGGCTCTCACCGGCGTTGGGACCGATCGGGTACGGCTCGGAGGCTCCGCAGTATCTCGGTCAGGCGACCGACGAGAACCTACGCCGGCCGTACTCCGAGCAGACCCAGCGCGTCATCGACCGCGAGATCGCCCGACTGCTCGGGCAGGCCCAGGAACGCGCCCTCGCGCTGCTCCGAGCGCACAGAACAGCTCTCGACCACCTGGCGCGGCTGCTGCAGGAGCGAGAGACTCTCGACGGAGCCGTCGTGTCCCAGGTGCTGGCCGAGGAGGCCGGCGACGGCGGTCGAGGTGCGCCGCTTCGATCAGTGCCTGATAAATTCGAGGCGTGGGACTGATCGAGGTGGACAAGTTCTAGCCACCGCACCGCCGGTGGCTCTCGCCTGACGCTTCGCGTCGGCATGCCAGGCGCGTTCGCCTTCGCGGACGCGCGATCGCGACCCTTCGGTCGACCTCGCGGTGCATACGTCTTCGACCTGTCACCCGATCCCGTCGCGCCCTCGTGGCGCTCGACGGCGGAGAAAAGAGAACCCACGCGATGTCCACCGCATCCATCACCCTGCGCGACCTGACCTTCGAATGGCCCGACGGCACGGTCGCGCTCGACGGTGTCACCGGCAGCTTCGGCACCGACCGGACCGGTCTGATCGGCCGCAACGGCGCCGGCAAGTCCACCCTGCTCCGCCTCGTCGCCGGCGAGCTGTCCCCGACATCGGGGCAGATCGAAACCGGCGGCGAGGTCGGCTATCTGCCGCAGACGCTCACTCTCCGTCGGGAGACCACGATCGCCGAACTGCTCGGCATCGACGGCATCCTCGCCGCGATCCGGGCGATCGAGTCCGGCGAGGTCGACCAACACCACTTCGACACCATCGGCGACGACTGGGACATCGAGTCCCGCGCCGATGAGGCCCTGGACCAGATCGGGTTCGCCGCTGCCGATCTCGACCGTCGGGTCGCCGAGATCTCCGGCGGGGAGGGCATGCTGATCGCGATCACCGGCCTGCGGATCCGCCGCACCCCGATCACGCTGCTCGACGAGCCGACGAACAACCTCGACCGAGCCACCCGCGCCAAGCTCGCCGAGTTCGTCGACCAGTGGCCAGGGACGCTGGTGGTCGTCAGCCACGACCTCGAGCTGCTCGAGCACATGGACAGCACGACCGAGCTGTACGCCGGGACACTGAGCACGTTCGGCGGGCCCTACAGCGCCTGGAAGGAACACCAGGAGCAGGAACAGGCGGCCGCTCTCCAGACCGCGCGGTCAGCGCAGCAGGCGCTCAAGGTCGAGAAGCGGCAGCGGATCGAGGCGGAGACGAAGCTCGCCCGCCGCGAGCGGACCGCGAAGAAGACCCAGAAGGACGGCGGGATCCCGAAGATCCTCGCCGGCAACCGCGCCAGCAGGGCCCAGGCGTCCGCCGGCTCCCTGCGCTCGACGCTGGACGACAAGGTCAGGTCCGCCGAGGCCGCCGTCGAGGCGGCCGGTGCCCGCGTACGCAGCGAGGAGCACATCCACCTCACCCTCCCCGACCCCGGCGTACCCCGCGGCCGGCGCATCGCTGAGCTCGAGGACGACGGCCGGACCGTCGTGATCCAGGGGCCGGAACGAGTGGCACTGATCGGCGCGAACGGGTCCGGCAAGTCGACCCTCCTCACCCATCTCGTGCAGGGATCCGATCCGGTGGCCGGGCGGCCGCACGGTCGTCTCCTCACCGACCAGGTGGGCCTCCTCCCCCAGCGCCTCGACGGTCTCGACGAGGAGGCCAGCGCGATGGAGAACGTAGGCGCCGTGGCGCCACAGACGCCGTCGGGCACGATCCGCAACCAGCTCGCCCGGTTGCTGCTTCGCGGCGACAGCGTGGACCGCCCGGTGCGTACGCTCTCCGGAGGCGAGCGCTTCCGCGTCTCCCTGGCCCGTCTGCTCCTGGCCGACCCGCCCGCTCAGCTCCTGATCCTGGACGAGCCGACGAACAACCTCGACATCACCAGTGTCGAGCAGCTCGCCGAGGCGCTCGACGCCTACCGCGGCGCGTTGCTCGTCGTCAGCCACGACTTCGGGTTCCTGGAGCGGATCGGCATCGACACCGTCATCGAGCTCGACGGCGCCGGGCGCATGCACCAGCGGCGCGAGCTGGACGGGTCAACGAGCTGAGGTGTCCTGCAGCGCGGCGACCGCCGTGGCGTACATCGTCGACTTGATCGTGCCGAGCGTCTCGGCCGGCTTGCCGACGAGCGGGGCGACGCGCGCGATCGCCTGCTCCAGGAGTTCGGCCTCGGCTGCGGTGCCGTCGACGATGCCCGCGGCGAGCGCGTCGGGGCCGGGGAACCGGCGGCCGGTGGTCATCGAGTCGGTCGCCGCTCGCGGGGTGAGCTTGGCCTGGATCAGGGCGGCCATGCCGGGGGTGAACGGGATCTGGATGTCGACCTCGGGGAAGCAGAAGAAGCCGCGGTCCTCGCGCATGACCCGCCAGTCGAGGGTCATCGCGAGCATCGCGCCGGCCCCGAAGGCGTGCCCGTTGATCGCGGTCGCCGTCGGCACCGGGAGGACCAGGAGGCGGGCGAGGAGGGCCTGCACCTGGGCGACGTACGGCTCGAACTGGTCGCCGTTCTGCCCGAGCCAGTCGAGGTCGAGGCCGTTGGAGTAGAACTTGCCGGTCGCGGTCAGGACCAGCGGCGCGGGCGCGGCCACGACCTTGTCGAGGGCGTCGTTCACCGACGTCATCCAGTCGGGGCTGAACCGGTTCTCGGTGTCGCCGATGTCGAGGACGTACACGCCCTCTGTCTGGGTCAGGGTCGTCGTCATTGTCGTTCCTTCCGGGGTCAGCCGCGCGGGGAGCGCAGGCTCTCGAGGCCGTTGTTGAGGAGGTACTGGGTCACGTTGAGGGCGGCGTGGCGGTCGGGGGCCGGCTCCTTGCCCTTGGCCATCCGCCACATCTGGACGCTGTAGTAGGTCAGCTCGGTGAGGCTGTCGAGCATCCGGATCCCACTCCGTCGCGGGTTGACGACGCTCTCGTCGGCGCGGCCGGCCAGCAGCTGCGCAGGGAAGTCGGGCTGCACCGTGAGCGGTCTTCCCAGGCCGACGAGGTCGACCGCACCGGACTCGACGGCATCGACCATTCCGGCGGCCGTACGGAACCCACCGGTGAGCATCAGCGGCAGCGCCGGGAGCTCGGCGCGGACACGCTCGGCGTAGGCGAGGAAGTAGGCCTCCCTGCGCCGGGTGCTCGCCTTCAGCGACGGGTCCACGCCGAGCATGGCCGCCGAGGTGTAGGTGCCGCCGGAGATCTCGAGGAGGTCCAGGCCCTCCTCGGCGAGCGCGTGGACGACTTCTAGCGACTCCTCCTCGCCGAAACCGCCCTTCTGGAAGTCGGCGGAGTTGAGCTTGATCGCGACCGGTGTCTGTTGTCCGACCTCTGCGCGGATCGCGCGGAGCACCTCGAGCACGAAGCGGCGCCGCTTCTCGGGGGTTCCACCCCAGGCGTCGGTGCGCTGGTTGGACAGCGGGGAGAGGAACTGGCTGATCAGATAGCCGTGCGCGCCATGGATCTGTACGCCGTCGAAGCCCGCCCCGGTGACGACCCTCGCGGTGGTGGCGAAGCGGCGGATCAGGTCCTCGATCTCGGCTTCGGTGAGCGCGCGAGGCTCGGCGAAGAGGCCGCCGGTCCCTGGCACTGCGACCGCCGAGGGCGCCACCGGGTGGGCGGTGAGCGTACGCGGCGTCTGCCGGCCCGGGTGGTTGATCTGGACCCACACCTTCGAGCCGCCTGCTCTGGCGATCTGTGCCCACTCCGCCAGGTCGTCGGCGCTGCGCTCGTCCTCGACCACGACGTTGCCCGGCTCGCCGATCGCGGTGCGGTCGACCATCACGTTGCCGGTGATCGAGAGTCCGACGCCGCTGCCGGCCCAGCGCCGGTAGAGGTTCTTGATCCGGCTTCCGGGCGTGAAGTCGCGACGCCCCAGGCCCTCGCTGAGAGCGGCCTTGGCGAGCCGGTTCGGGATCACGAACCCGTTCGGCAGCTCGAGCGGCTGGGCCAGGATCGACTGATCTCGGGTCACGGGTTGCTCCTCGGTGTGGACGTTTCGGTGGGTGATGTCTTGGACGAGCGTGGCTCGAGCGGGACGGCGAGGATGGCGCGTACGGCGGCCTCCAGCCGGGCAGCGGTCGCCTCGTCGGCCTCGCGGCCCTCGAGGAGGCGACGGCGCAGGATGCCGCCGGGCAGGTCGACGACGCAGACCGCGATCGCCTCGACCGCGATCCGGTCACCGCGGTCCCACACCCCGCGCGCCAGCGCGATCAGCACCTTGACGAACTTCTCCTGCACGGAACTCAGCTCGGTCTCGACCTCGGGCGGAAGGTCGGCGGAGAAGAGCTGGTCGCGGCGTTGGGCGAAGAACAGCCGCGCGCTGGCCGGGAAGCGGCGTACGAACTCGACGGGGGTCAGTGCCACCGCCACGACCGCATCCGCGCCCGTGGCGCCCTCCCTCATCGCCTCTGCCATCAGGTCGCCCAGCCGGCACCAGGACCGCAGCCAGAGCCGCGCGAGCAGCACGTCCTTCGAGCCGAACGCGTGGTAGATCGTCCCGTTCGACGCCCCCGCCGCGGCAGCCAGCGATCGCAGCGTCAGCCCGGAGGGGTCACCGCTCGTCACGATCTGCTCGGCGACGTCGAGGAGGTCGTCGAGCGTGTGCAGCCGCTGTCGGGACATGCGGAGACTCTAAATAGAGCATGTGCTCTAGATCAACGGTTCTCGGCTGTGTCCGGCGTCACATTCCGGGTGATAACCGGATGACTCTACGTCCATCGAACCGGCACGATCTACGCATGACTGCTCCGAACCGTCCGGATCCTGTTGCGGCCGCGCGGGACCTGGTCCTCGCCCGTTTCCCGTGTGCGCAGCAGGGGTGGCTCGGCGGGTCGGTGGTCCTCGGCGGAGCAACGCCGATGTCGGACCTCGACATCACCGTGCTCGACCCGACCGCGACAGCCCATCGCGAGTCGCTGCGTCATCTGGGCTGGCCGGTCGAGCTCTTCGTGCACACCGAGGCGAGCATCCGCCACTTCGTCACCCAGAACCTGGCCGAGCGCAAGCCCACGATGGCGCGGCTCGTCGCCCGAGGCGTACCCCTTCTTCCCGGTGACGGTGGAGCGGCCGTACGTCACTACTGCGACGAGGTGCTCCGAGCCGGCCCCGCTCCCCTGCCGACCGAGACGTTGACCGGCACTCGATACGCACTGAGCGATCTCGTCGACGACCTGCAGGGCGTCGGCGCGGGGCCGGAGCGCACCGCGATCGCTGTCGAGACGTGGCGGCGTACGGCCGAGCTCGTCCTCGACGTCAACGGCTGCTGGCGCGGCGGCGGGAAGTGGCTGATGCGCGAGCTCATCGCCCTCGATGTTGCGGCCGGGACCACCTGGGCGCCCCGCCTCGACACCGGCCTCGCCTCGGCCATCGCCGGCAACATTGGGCCGCTCCGGCGGGCCGCCGAGGAATGCCTCGCCCTGGCCGGCGGTCGCCTCTGGGAGGGTTTCCACCAGGCGGCCTCGATCGATCAGCGTCGCTGACCTTCAGCGGATGGCGATGAGGACGCCGATCTTGTCGATGCGGTGCTCCGGGTTGTCGAACCCGTCGGCCCAGTGGTTGGCGGCGGCGTGGTCCTCGGGCGTCGCGCAGGTCGACAACGTGATCATCGCGCGGGTGGGCTCCTCGCCCGGCTTCCCCGGGACCGGCGCCCGCTGCGCCCGCAGCGAAGACTCCGACCGGAACGACGTCTCCCGGGTGCTGGTGATGCGATAGACGTACGTCGCCTCCTCGGTCCGCACGGAGACCCGGTCGCCTCGCCTCAGCTCGGGCAGCCTGAGGAACGCCTGCGTGGACGAGAGCCGGTGGGCGGTCACCTGGTAGTTGCCGATCCCGCCCGGCCCGGTGCCGCCGCGAGGACCGTACGGGCTGGCCGCGACGCCGCCGTTCTGGATCTCGGTGCCCGGAGCGTCGTCGGTCCAGCCTCGGTAGGGCACGACCTCCAGGTCGCCGACGCCGATCGCGGGGATGGACAGTTCACCCCGCATCGGTCTCCCCTCGGATGACAGTGATTCCGACACGGTGGCGGTGGCAGTCGGTGACGGTGTGGATGTCGAAGATGCCGCCGCCGAGGGCGAGGATGACGGCGGGCCCGTCAATGCCGGGGTCTCTGCTCCGCAGCCGCCGAGTACGAGTGTGGCTAGGGCCGCGGCAATGATCGGCGATGGTGCGAACGTCATGGCGCCGCCTAGGGCAAACTGCTGGATGAATCCACGGTACGCCGAGACCCCTCGCCATGCAGGGCTGAATCCAGGGAGACCCGGATTCGCCGCGTCTCACGAAGGCTTGAGGGCCGCCGGCGGGAGCGCCTCGGGTCCATCCCATGAGTGCGGCTGATCCAGGCCATCCTTCACGAACTGATGCAGTTCCTCCACCAGTTCGTCCTTGAGGAACATCTCCACCAGCGGAAGCCAGCAGTGCTTCCACACCGTCTCGTGTCCGACCGGATCCGGGCACATGATCAACGCCAGAACTCGGAGCTTGGTGACAAGCAGTTCGATCTCGGCAGCTGGTCCAGCCATCAACCCATCAAGCGCGAGCTTGACCACACCGGCGACCGCGCCCTCGAGGACCGCGGCGTCGAGACCAGCCTCCTGGTCTGCCTCCGAGCGCAGCCGAGCTTCTGCCCTCGACTGCGGGTGGTAGCCGTGAGACGAACGGCGAGATCCCAGAATCCTCCCCCATCCCAGCGCGGCCAGTCTCCCGGATGCACCGGAGGTCTTGCTCTTGATCTCTTCCTGGACCGCCGTGACCTCGTCGATCGTCGCCACGATGGCAGCGAGGCAATCGCACCAAAAATGATCTGCCAACCGCCTCTGAACTCGACGCCGGGTCTCGACGTCCGACCTCGCCAGCTTGTCGAGCGTCGATACCCCTAGTTTGCTGATCTCTCCAGCCAGCCACTCGATCTGCTCCCGCTCCTCATCGTGCTCCACAAGCCAGTTCACCGTCACCACCGTGCGCACGTACTCGGCAGCTCCCGTGGCCCGCGCAGTGGTGAGAGAACGTGCCGCACTCCTACGCGCTTCCTTCTCAGACTGGTTTCCCGGCTTTGGCTTCAGCGCGCGAACCAGCTTCGCCAACCGGGACTTCGCTGCCCTCTTGGCTGTATCCCACTTCTTGACTCTCGCCGCTGTTTCAGGGCTGTTGTCGCCTGCAGCAGCCGCAGCACTCGCGGACGCCCACCGGATCCTGCCAACGCCGTGGCCAGCCCCGCCACAGTGACACTCGCATGACCACCCAACAGCGGTCTGGCAGCCCGCACTACAAGTCGTCTCCAGGTTCGACATGTCCACTCCGCTCACTTGATGAGGGACGATGCGACACCGATGGCCGCTACGAACAACCCGAGAGTGGCTACCTGCTGCTGCGCCCCCGTGAACCAGCCGCGAAACACGTTGCCAGCGGTATCGAGGCGGGTCAGGGCGCGGATACGCTGCCACTTGTGCTGGCGATACGTGCAGCCGCGAAGCAGGCCCGACGAGTTCATTCGGCACGGCTCGCCAGTCCGGGTCATGGCCCCGCACCATGTCGGCGCAGCGACCAGGATCCAGACGAAACAGAGCGCGAACGTTCCCGCGAGCACCAGTGGCCCGACATCGAAGCCGAACAGCAGGACCACCGCGCCGGCCAGGAGCAGATAGCCCCAGTACCTGCCGACAAATCGAGACTTCTTCTTCCCCATAGCACTGGCCTCCCGAGAGCGCGCGTCCCCGCTTCTCAAGCGTAGCCACGTTCTCACCCGTGCACCTGGGTTCGCGCAACTGACTGATCAACACCTGAGTCCGTCCCACGCTCGGGGTCGATCTACTCGATCTTCTCGGTCGTTGACCGACTACGACCGAACGCGGGAGTGGCGTTCGCGTTCGAGTGCGTGCAATGGACCTGGTCCGCGAGCGTTCTCCTGCCGCCGAGCAAGACTGTCTCGGTGGGTCGCCTGCGACCGCCGGCGCCCGCGCCTGCTGGGTCGACCGATCTCAATGGCCGCGGCGACGACCGCGTCGAGCCCACCGTGCTGCTTTCAGGGGCCCGCGCGGTCGCTGCCGTTGCGGCTCAACCCTGGCCGGTGTCCTCGAAGATCCACAGACCACTGTCGCGGTCGCTACCGAGGATGATCGTCCGGCCGTCGCGGACGAACACCTCGACGCCCCAGAAGTTGTTGCCGCCCTCGTCGAGGTAGCCGCCGACCTCCACCAGCTCGGTGCCCTGGATCTCGAGTGCTCGGAGCCCGCCGGAGTAGTACGACAGGTACGACCGCGCCGGATCGTCCGGGTGGGTGGCCACCTCGTGCACCGACAGGTCGCCGTGCCCCGTCGCGTAGACCTCCTCGTGAGCCTCGTCGATCGCATAGGTGTCGAGCTCGGCGAACTTGCCGTTGGTCGCCGTGTTGCTGAACAGGTGGACGTAGCCCCAGCCGTCGAAGGCAGCTGTCGCATCGATGCGCTCGCCGACGGTCCCGATCGCCGGTCCGTCGGGATAGGTCCACGGCGGCGCGAACGGTCCGGTGTTGAACATCTTGTGGTACGCCTCGTGGTTGGTGCAGACACCGACCACCGAGTCGACGAAGGCACCCGAGCCGCAGAACGGCGGGTTCTCGGTGCCGCCGTGCCGCTGGACGAAGACCACCGCGTCCCAGCCGGCTTGCACCGCCTGGTGCGCCTTCTCGCCCGGGAAGCACGCCGCCTCCGGCGCACTCGGGTCGCCGGTCGGCCCACGCTGCAGCACCACGATGCTCTCCTCACCCGCTGCGAGCGAGGCCTCGTAGCCGGGGATCGAGCTCGGCGACGGGATCGGTGCCGAGTCCGGGCAGCCGTAGCCGCCGTAGACGACGGGTCCGTTCAGACGCTCGTCGGGGAGGACCACGATCGGGGCGGATCCGGGCACCGGCACGGACGGGTAGCCGCCGGCGAACGCGCCGCTGGAGATCTGGAAGTCGGTGGCGCCGTAGGGGGCGAAGTCCTCGTCGGTGCCGATGAAGTACTGGTTGTCCGCCGTGAACTCCGCCTGGTGCCCGTTGCCTTCCGGCAGCAGGGCGGTCCCCGTCGACTCCAGCAGCTCGGGATCGGGGTTGGTGAAGTCCGTGTCACCGATCAGGGTCGGGTTGGCCGGATCGTCGACGTCGAGCTGGACGTACCCGCCGTCCCAGTACGACAGCAGCATCACCCAGCGGCCGTCGATCTTCTTGACGACGACGTCGTGCAAGTTGATCTGCACGAGCCCGAGCTGGACCTGGGTGATCCCGGGGAACATGGAGTCGAGGTCGAGCTCGCGGACGAGTCGCGGGCGCTTGGGGTTGGTGATGTCGAGGATGTCGACGTCGGTCGTCTCGAAGTTGTCGACCATGACCGCGTAGGCCTTGTCTCCGGTGTCCCAGGCGAACGCGCTGTGGATGTCGTTCGTGTCCCCGCGCGAGATGTTGGCGCGGTCGCCGAAGTGCTCGGAGAGCTTGACCGGCTTTCTCGGGTTGGTGACGTCGTACAGGGAGATCCCGCCTCGGCCGTTCTTGCCGCACTGCTCGTTGTTCATCACCAGGACCTCGCCGCTGAACTTGGGCGTGGTGATCGTGACCACCTGCATCCCCTCGCCCGGTCGGGTGTCCTGGCTGGAGGGGATGAAGCCGACCTTCTTCGGATCCTCGAGATCGCTGATGTCGACGACCCAGGCGCCTGCGTCCGGCGAGGTCTGGCCGCCGACCTCTGGTCCGGCGCAGTCAGGCTCGCCCCAGTTCGCGAGGTACGCCCACTGCCCGTCCGGGCTGACGGCCACGTCGGCGACGAGCTCGGGCGTGGTGGTGAGACGCTCGACCGACAAGAGGTCGATGGTGCCGAACGCCCCGCTTCCGATCAGATGCCCCTCGGTCGGGCCATGCTGACCAGGGTGCGAGCTCACTGACCCCGCTGCCCACAGTTGTCCGCCGAGCAGTAGGCCTGCTGCGACGAGCGCTGACAAAAGACGACCCTTGCGACCCATTTCGGGCTCCTCTCGGTGCCGATCGAGCGCCGATCTCCCGAGAGACGCCCGTCCTCAAATATGCCACCGCGCGCGGGAATCGTTCCCCACACATTTTCGGTATATCCGCGCAGGGGTCGGAGCGTGCGCGGGTCGGGCGATCTCGATCACGCCGCTGCGGCGATGCGGTCAAGACAGCCGGTAGAAGCGCCAGAATCCGAAGTCTTCGATCGGGAGCACCTCGAACCTGCTGAAGCCCGCCGCTTCGCCATAGCTCTTCAAAGTCGACGGCCGCATGACCGTCCCGGTCCCGACGCTCGGAGGCGACGAGAGCCCGTCGGGCAAGCACACCAGCAGACTGAACCCGTACATGATCCGCTCCAGCTCGTCGCCGTCCGGAGCGAAGCTGTCCGCCACGGCCTCGTCCATCACCACCATCGATCCCCCAGGCGCCAGCGTCTGCCGGACCGCGCCGAGGACGTCGACCGGCCGCGGCATGTCGTGCACGCACTCGAACGCGAACGCCACATCGACCGTTCCCTCGTCCAAGGTGGCGGCGTCCTGGCACAGGAACCGCACCCGATCCTCGACCCCCGCCTCGCGGGCGTTCGCCACGGCCATGTCGACCGAGGGCTGGTCGATGTCGATGCCGAGCACGGTGGCCTCCGGGTAGGCGCGGGCCAAGGCGATGCTCGACCATCCCCCACCGCAGCCGACGTCGAGAATCCGACACCCTCTCGCCGAGAGCGCCTCATGGACCTCGGGCACTCCGGCGAGCGCCGGCCCGAGCTGCTTCTCGTACCACGGCCGATTGGCGTCCGCCTGCGACTGCCGAGCGTCATCCCCCAGCTCGTCCCAGCTCACCCCACCACCGTTCCGGTACGCCTCGAGCAACTGAGGCAGCGCCGGCCCGACCGCCGCGAACATCCTGGCGATGGGCGCCAGATAGGCCAGGCTCGTCGAGTCCGTCATCACCTCCGCCGTGCTGGCCGGGATCGCGAACCGCCTCTCGTCAGGACCGCCGTCCTCCGCGACCACCAACAGACCGCTCACCGCCTGCTGCTCGAGCCACTCCCGTGCGTACCGAATCTGCGTCCCCGTACGCTCCGCAAGCTCGACCGCACTCGCCGGCCCCTCATCCGCCAGCGACCGATACCAACCGAGCCGATCCCCGATGAACACCGAGACGATCTCCACCGTTCCGAGCAACGACCCGAAGAGCCGCTCCGCCACCTCATCCGCCGTCTGCTGCGATGCATCCATCACTCAACCATCGTCCGATTCGCAATCACCCCGGCGGTCCAGTTTTGGCGATCATTGGTTTGAGGTACGGCACCCTCGACCGTTGACGCGATGCTCATGTTGTTGCCGCCTCCGGTCATCGCGCTTCGCCCGATCCTGCCTGGAGATACCACAGATCGAGTACGCAGATGCGACAGCGCTTTGTCAGCGGTGGTGCTGCTGGGCAAGTACACACTGAATCGTGTGGTGCTTACGCACGACCCAGTCACCTACTGCAGCTACCGCCGCGCCTCATCAGCCCCGTGGGATGCACTGGACAGGGTCGAGATCACCCCTGAGCCGAAGGTTCAGCTGCTCATCTGCGGACCTGGCACCGCGATCGAGGTTCCCCTGGGTCTCATGGCCAGCGGTCCGGTGCCGCTTGCGGCGTACGTCGACGATCTGCTTCGTCACCCCGAGCGACGGCCTGGCAAGGCCCGCACGAGCTAGGCCTTCCTCCTGCGGGAGGACACGCGCCGTCAGTCGTCTTCCATGCGGAAGCCGACCTTGAGCCCGACCTGGAAGTGCTGGATCTCGCCCTCCTCGAGGTGACCGCGGATCTGGGTGACCTCGAACCAGTCCAGGTGGCGCAGAGTCTGGGAGGCGCGGGCGAGGCCGGAGCGGATGGCGTCGTCGACGCCGACCTCGGAGGAGCCGACGATCTCGGTGACGCGGTAGGTGTGCGCAGACATGGCGTGCCTCTTCTCGTGTTGGGTGTCATCCGGCAGGCCGAGGTGAATCCGGCGCTGGCACCACCATGAGCGCTCCATCGAGACCGTGCAAGGGTCGGCCCACAATCGCCCGCGACCGGGGCTCAGCGACGATCCTGCTTGGCGTCCCAGGCCGCTTCGGTCAGCTCGTCCGCGTCGTCGCGGTGGTCGCGAGGTAGGTCGAGGATCGCGGCCAGCTTCGAGGCACCGATCGGGCCAGGCGTACGGTCGAGGTCTGTTGCGCCGCGGAGTCGTGCGCGCTCCGCGGCATGTGCCCACAGGCTCTCCAGATGGGCGAGGTCGACCTGCTCGCGACGCAACCGCGCCTCGAGCTCCTGCGTGGCTTGAGCGCGTTCCTCCGCGAGCGACGCCCGCGCCTCGCGACGTGCCCGGAGACCGGCGAGATCGCGGATGCGCGCAGCCTCGGCATCACGCGAGCGCCCGAGGTGCATCCAGACCACAGCAGCAGCCGTGACCACCACCGAGATCACGAGCGACGCCCGCTCCCAGGGCTTCACGCCGGGCAGGAACAGGGTGACGCCGCCAGCGACGACGACGAGTATGAGCGCGAACGTGCTCAACCTTGTCGAGTTCTGCCCCGCTGGCCGACGAAAGGACGCTGCCGCAAGCAACACGACCAAGACGGCCACCACGGGTGAGAGAGCGGGAGGCATCCAGGTCAGCCCCGGAGACTGCCCGAACCTGCCGAAGATCCCCCCGGCAGCAGCCGCGGCGATCACCAGCGCCAGCAGACCCACACAACCCAGGAACGGTCCGTCCTCGTGTGCGTGGGTCCCGTGTTCCGCGGACTGTCTGGTCTGCTTCGCCGAAGTGAAGAGATCTTCGAGGATGCCGTCGTGACCCGTCGCGCTCAGGACGATCTCGTCCAATCGAGACGAGGTCAGATCGATCTGGGGTGTGGCTGACACCGCATCATCGATCTTGGATCGTACGGCCTCGTCGCTGCTGTCGTTCAAGCTGTGACCTCCCAGGTCGATATCACCGGCTCGACAAGGGCCAAGACCATACCAGCGGCGGGAGACGACGCTGGAGAGAGCGCGACCGTCCCCAGCTTTCCGGCGATCGAGACGACGTAGGTTGTCTGCGTGAGATGCAAGGCGGTCGCATCCGTTCCCACGCTCCTTCCGACCTCAGCCGGATAGAGCTCAGAAACCCGATATCCGCGCACTCGGCCGAGCTCGACGGGGACGACAGTCGGCTCCCACGATCCGACCTGACCCCCAGTGACGAGGTTCAGCGCTTCAGGCACGGTTTCAGCGGGTTCCCTGTCGGTGTAGAGCGAGAACGTCGCCACTGCGTACAACGAAGACCGTGGCTCTTGCAGCAGCAAAGTAAGGTCCCCAGACGTTGAGCGGGCAGCGATCGCAAGCTTGGCCATCGTTGTAGCAACCCGCTCGCTGATCTCGTCGAGCCCCTCTGAGCGCTCTTTGACGAACTGCGCTTCCTCGGACGAACCGGGCACTTCGTGCCAGAGCGCAGGGTCGGGTTGGATCGTGAACTCAGCCATCGCGCTTCCATCGGAACGTACCGACGATGCTGTCGCTGAGAAGGGTCATGGCCGAGATTCCCTCGTCATCGATGTGGTTGCCCTCCGCGCCGTTCAGGATCGTGGCACGGATGATGAGCGCGGTCTCTGGGGCGTGAGGCACACGGATCAGATACGTGGGCTGGACGGTGTGCACCACACCGCCGTCGACAGGAAGATCTACACGGTCAACCCACCGAAGGATGGCGCCACTGTCGTCAAGCGGGCCCGCGCCGCGGCCGCTCACGAGTTGCTTGGCCAGGGACGTCATGGACCTTCCTGGGGGTGCCTCCAACCAGGCCAACGCCAGACTCATCGGAGCGAAGTCATCTACTGAAACGTCCTGCTGGGTGATCCAGGCGATCAGTCGCTCGTGTGACTCCGGGTTCCCTGCCTGGGCGATCACGGAGTCCACGCTCGCGCGTAGGCGAGCCCCGTCGGCACCCGGCACCCGCGCTATCGCTGACTGAACCTGTGCACCCAGCGATTCCATATCAGCCGGTCTGGCTACCCATCCTTCAGGCAAAAGCATCCCGAACGCTGGTGTCTTCGCTGTGGCTCCGAAGAGCTCAGCTCGTAATCCGTCTGCGATACCCATCAGCCGCCCGTCACTAGATCGCCCATGCCGACGATGTTGGATATCGAGGTCCCCACACCCTGGAACGTTCCTGCGATCGCATCCGCGGTCGATGTCGGCACCTGGCCTGGCTTGAAGCCGCACAAGCCGTGCAAGACCTGGCTGTACGTGTTGGGCCTGACATCCGTCGCCAGTGTAAAGGTGCGCAGCATGTTGCGCGTGTTCAACCCGTGACGCACCATCCAGTCCGCCGAATCGACTCCGAACTTACTCATGGCGGAGTTGTCCAGAGCGCGTCCCCACGTCCTTGCCGAACCGGCGAGCCGGGAGAACTTGAGAGATGAAAGCCCGTCAGCGAGTTTGCCGAGACTGGCAAACTTCCCAAAGGGAACCACGCCAAGTGCCGCGAGCGCCATACCTCGCCACGAACCGCGATCGCCCAAGAACTTCGACGCTTCCAAAGCGAGGGTCAACACACCCGCGACGATCCCGATCACCGCGGCGATGGCGGCGATGGGGCCGGTGAGGCAGATTGCGATGATGAGCGCCACGAAGCCGATCACCTGGAGCACCTTCAGTGCCCCCTCGACGAAGGGCATCGCGTCGTCCCAGAACCCGTCCTCGACGCCGTTCTCGTTGACCTCTTCGAGGTCGTCGCGGGTGTTCTCGTACGCGTCCTCCCATGTCGACACAGGGGCGTCGTAGCTGCCCCAGTATGTTTCCCAGTCCGAGACGGCCGAGTCGAAGGCCGCTTGCTCACCCGAAGCGTCGGGCCGCTGCGCTTCGGACTCGCCGTCGCTCTCGCCTGCGGGTTTGTTCTCGGCCTCCTGGTCGTGCTGCTCCTGCGCCTGCTGGACCTCGAGTAACGCGAAGGAGGTGGTGTTGACCGATTCCCAAGCCGTCTCGGCATTGGTGACGAGACTGTCGGTTTCGTCCTGAACGGTCTGGAGTGCTTGTGCGTACGCCTTCAGCGCCTCACCGCTGGGCGCGTAGCGCTGGCCCGCGGTGCGCAGGTCTGCGTAGACCTCTTTGGCCTGTTCGCGGATCTTCTCCAGGGAGTCGCCGATACCGAGGTCACCGTCGGCGAACAACTGAAGCGTGTCGGCCGCGGTGGACATCTTCTTGCCGAGGTCGATGATCGCGTCGGCACGAGTGCCGATGTCGCCTGCGTCGCCGTCGATCTTGAGCAGTTCCCGTCCACCGTGCGTGTCCGGCATCGACGGCCGGCGGTACTTGGGATCGTTCTCGGTCATCAGGAGCCCTCCTGCATCTGCGCGAGTTCGGCATCCAAGTCGGCCCAAGCCTGCCGGTTCTCGTCGACCCGCTTCTTCATGTCTTCGAGCTTCTCGCGCAACGTTTCACGCTTGTCGTCCCACTTCGACTCGAAGTCGCTTGCTCGGTCCCTCAGCGCAGTCCAGCCTGGAAGCGGGGTGCGAATGGCGTTCTCCAGCTCGCCCGTGCGCGAGCTCGCTTCTTTGAACTCGGTGATGATCAGACCGAGTGCGTTGCTCAGCTCCTCCATCCGCGCGAACGGAATCAACACGTCTGCCACGAAGTTTGCCTCCAGGTCCTTGCTGGTCTACACGATCGCGCCGAGGCCGCGAGCGACCTCGCAATGGTCAGGGGAAGCTGGTGGGGACGGTTCGTGTCCCCACCAGCTTGGGATCAACTCTCAGCCGCCGGCGAGCTGGCTGTCGAGGTCCTGGATGGCCGTGGCCATGTCACGCAGAGCCTGCGCCATGTCCTCGACGCCGGCAATAGCGTCCTTGAGGCCGGTGGTCATCTCGGTGTAGCCGTCCTGGAACTTGCCCGACGCCTTCTCCGTCTTGAACCCGTCCTGAACCAGCTCATCCACGTAGCCCTGGCACTCATCCAGAGCCGACTCGATCGTGTCCTTGCCCTGGTCGAGCTTGTCGGCGGTGCCGGTCATCTCGTCGTAGGTTGCCCCGAAGTCACTCATCGATCATTGCCTTCCTGTGATCTCGTTGGGCGGCACCCCAGCGGGGCACCGTTCGTCATCGTCGAGGGGGTTCTACCCACGACTCCGAGGTTTAAACATCTCACAAAGTAAAATGACGCCGCGCCGCCGGTCCGGTCTCCGTGGTCTCGAGTGGGAGACTGAGCACGTGTCCTCGAAACCAGCCCCGCACGTACTCGTTCTCTTCGGCGCGACCGGTGATCTGGCCGCGCGCAAGCTGTTTCCCGGGCTGTACCGGCTTGCGCTCGCCAGACGGCTCCCCGACCAGCTCGCGGTCATCGGCAGCGGGCGGCGCTCGCCGGGCACGGACGAGGAGTTCCGCGCCCTGGTTCGCCAGGCGCTGAAGGAGTTCGTCGGCGACATCGACGAGGCAGTCGCCGGGCCGCTGCTGGAGCGGATCCGCTTCGTCGCCTCCTCGGCCGAGGACGGTGCCGCGCTGGCCGAGGCGGTGCACGACGCCGAGGACCGGCTCGCGCTGGAGAGCGGGCAGACGGTGGGCGACGTACAGCGTCTCCTCTATCTCTCCGTGCCGCCGCAGGCGGTCGAGCCGATGGTCGGGATGCTCGCGCGCGAACGGCTGAACGTGCGCAGCCGGCTGGTCGCGGAGAAGCCGTTCGGCACCGACCTCGCCTCGGCACGCGAGCTCGACGCCGTGCTCGGCGAGGCATTCGACGAGCCGCAGATCTTCCGGATCGACCACTTCATCGGCAAGGAGGCCGTGCAGAACCTGCTGGCGCTGCGTTTCGCCAACGGTCTCTTCGAGCCCGCCTGGAACCGGCACAGCATCGAGTCGGTGCAGATCGACGTTCCGGAGAAGCTCACCGTCACCGGGCGCGGCAGCTTCTACGAGGGCACCGGCTGCCTGCGCGACATGGTCACCACCCACCTGTGCCAGCTGCTCGGGTTCGTGGCGATGGAGGATCCGCACGCCTTCCGTGAGGGCGCGATCCGCGCGGCGAAGGCCGCCGCCTTCGCGGCCGTGCGGCCGCTGGACCCCGAGCGCGTGGTCTTCGGGCAGTACGACGGCTATCGCGATGAGCCCGACGTCGCCGCCGACTCCGACGTGGAGACGTACGTCGCCATCGAGGCCTGGATCGACAACGACCGCTGGCGCGGGGTGCCGTTCTACCTGCGCACCGGCAAGGCGCTCGCCGCCGGACGACGGACCATCACGATCCGGTTCATCGACCCGCGACACCGCTGGCTGCAACCGGTGGATCCCGGCTCGGCGGAGCCCAACGAGCTGGTGATCGAGCTCAGCGACGACGCCCGCATCGAGATCGAGGTCCGGGCCAAGCGGCCCGGTCCCGGCATGGCGCTGACCGAGGGCGTCTTCCGCCTCGACCTCGCGTGCGACGCCCCGGACGCCGGTCCGCTGGAGGCCTACGAGCGGCTGCTCCTCGACGTCATGAACGGCGATCGCACCCTGTTCACCAGTGCGCGGGAGGTGGAGCGGCTGTGGGAGATCTGCCAGCCGGTCCTCGAGCATCGGCCCGCCGTGCACAGCTACCCGCAGGGATCCTGGGGCCCGGAGACTGCGCTCGAGCTGCCGGAGGGCGGCTGGCGGCTGGGACGGAGCCGCCCGACTCGATGAACAGCTCGCCTCGCCGCCTCCTGCTCGTCGTCGACGCACCGTCGCTGCTCCACCGCAACCATCACGCTCGCGCGCACACCCGGATGGTCGACCGTGCCGGGCGGCCCGCCTGGGCGCTGCACGGCATGCTGCGCCAGATTCTCGACTCGATCGACGCCTTCGCTCCGGACGCGGTGCTCTTCGGCCTCGACGACCGCACCGCGTCCGTACGCCGCGACGCCTACCCCGACTACAAGGCCGGGCGCGCCGAGAAGGACCCGATGCTGGTCGAGCAGCTCGGTCGGGCCGGTGCGATGCTCGACGCCCTCGGGCTCGCGACCCTCACTCCCCCGGGCCTCGAGGCCGACGACGTGAACGCCTCCGCTGCGGCGTGGGCTGTCCGCAACGGGTGGAACTGCGTCGTGATCACCTCCGACCGCGACGCGTTCGCGCTGATCAGCGACCACACTCAGGTCCTGCGGCTGATCAACGGCGGGATCAACGGCTCTCCCCTGCTCAACCCCGCCCGGCTGTATTCGATGTACGGCGTGCCTGCCTCTCGCTACCTCGAGTACGCGGCCCTCCGCGGTGACGCCAGCGACAACCTGCCAGGGGTGAGCGGCATCGGCGAGAAGACCGCCGCCGCACTCCTGGACCAGTTCGGCCCGATGGACGGCGTCTGGGCCGACATCTTCGACAACGGCGGACAGAAGGTGACCGAGGTTCTCGACGCGTGGGCGGCCGACACCGGCGTACGCCGCATCGGCGGCCGCGTCGTCCGCGCCCTGTCCGCGCCCGGCGCGCGGGAGCGCTACGACTTCAACCTGCGGATGATGGCCTGCCACGACGACCTCGACCTCCGTCTCACCCCGGACATCCCCGGCACCCCCGGCCTCCTCCCGCTCGACATCGATCGGGTCACCCGGGTCGTGGGCTTCCTCGGGGTCGAGGCGACCACGGCCGTGGCACAGCGGGTGCTGAGCACGAATCCCGCCTCGACGGTCTCGTAGACCCTCCGCTCACGGTCAGCAGCTCCGGCTCACGCCCAACGGTCCTGGAGCTCAGCGACCAGCCTTTCCGCGTCGCCGGTGTCGGGCGCACGACGTGCTGTCTCGACGCGCGATCTCGGAAGCACCACGTATCGATCTCCTCCGTTCAGACCGAGCTCCTTCAGTGCGTCGATCGAGTCCGTCTTGGGAAGGTCGACAACGTGGATGTCGTCGCCGAGCTGCTCGAGAAGGCTCTTGCCGGAGGCTGCCTTCACCTTCTTGATCTGCGAGGCAAGCTCCGAGGCGGCGGCACGGGTGTCGCGTACGGCGACCTCGGCGACCTTCATGTTGTTCTCCGCCGCCTGCATGTTCTGCATGGCCGCGCCGTGCTGCTTCTCGGCCTCCATCTTGTTCTTGTCGGCAGCGGTGGCAGCGGCCCTTCGCCGCGGCGCCGGTGACCGACACGCCGAGGAGGGCGCCGAGCACGAACAGAGCGATGTTCTGGACCCGGTCGATGATGCCGAGCAGCTGCTCCCAGTCTGCGCGCTCCTGCGCCTCGTTGTTCTGGACGATGTAGGCCCAGCCGAGTGCGAGGACCAGCAGCACAGCGATCAGGGCGACGGCCGCGATGGCCGCGGAGATCTGCCACGGCCACTTGCCGACCGGAGGTGGGCTCTGTACGTCGGGGCTCTCCTCGACCGGTTCCGGCTTCTGGAGCTCGGTCGGCGCCTCCGCCTCCCCGCCGACGTTGGTGTCCTGCGTCATCGCGTCTCCCAAGGCTGTGGATCAGGTGGCGTCAACGCTCCACGCTGGTGAATGCGCGATGTGGAACCGCGAGGTGAGGTACCGATTTTTCGGCACCCGGAGAACCGCTCGAGAACGCCGCGTCGAGGTCGCTCATCAGATCCTCCGGGCTCTCGAGGCCGATCGAGAGGCGTACGAGGTTCGCGGACGGTTTGGCGTGGGCGGCGACGGGGCGGTGGGTGAGGCCGGCGGGGTGCTGGATGAGGGAGTCGACTCCGCCGAGAGAGACGGCGTGGGTGAAGAGCTCGACCGAGGAGGTGAGGCGGGCAGCGGCTTCGTACCCGCCGCGCAGCGCGATCGTGACCATGGCACCGGGGCCGCGCATCTGCTTGCCCACCAGGCCGCGGTCATCGTCCTCCCCTGGGAAGTAGACGTGCTCGACTGCTCGGTGCGACCGAAGCCACGCCGCGATCTCGATCGCGCCGGCCTGCTGGGCGCGGACGCGGGTGGGCAGGGTGGCGAGGCCGCGGTGCAGGAGGTAGGCACCCAGCGGATGCAGGAGGCCGCCGGTGACGGCTCGGACCTGACGCAACCGTGCAGCGGTCTCCTCGTCGCAGGCGATCACGCCGCCGACGACGTCGCCGTGGCCGCCGATGTACTTGGTGGCACTGTGCAGCGACATCGCCGCTCCCAGCGTGAGCGGGTTCTGCAGGACCGGGGTCGCGAAGGTGTTGTCCACGAGCACCGGTACGTCACCGGCCGCTGCGACGACACCCGCGATGTCGACGAGGTCGAGGGTCGGGTTGGCCGGCGTCTCCAGCACCACCAGCGCCGTGTCGGACCGGACCGCCGCGGCGACCTCGTGCTCGGCGCAGAACGTCACCTCCACGCCCAGCAGGCCGGAGGCGAGCAGGTGGTCGGTGCCACCGTAGAGCGGGCGGACGGCGACGACGTGCCGCTTCCCGCTGAAGGACGTGCTGGCGATGATCGCCGCGGTCATGGCCGCCATGCCCGAGGCGTAAGCGACCGACGTCTCGGCCCGCTCCAGCCGCGCCAGCGCCGACTCGAACCGCGCGACGGTGGGGTTCCAGAGCCGCTGGTAGACGAACCCACCCTCGGGGTTCGGGTGACCGCCGGTCGCCATCGCCTCGTAGGACTCGCCGCCGCGCTCGATGTCGGGCAGCGGGTTGGTCGAGGACAGGTCGAGCGGCAGGGCGTGGACACCGAGCATCGTCAGGTCCTCCCGACCTGCGTGGACGGCGAGCGAGTCGAGGTGAGGGTTCACGAGCGGCATGCCAAGATGGTGGCGAGAATCACAAGATCGAGCCAGATCTCTTGCTGAAGATCCCGAAGAATCTTCGAATCCGCTCCATTCGAGCAATGCAACCAGCGATCAAGGGTGTCCAAATTGGCGAACGTGCAACCGTCCCTCGACTCCGTCGACCGGCGCATCCTGAGCGAGCTCGGCGACAATCCCGAGCTCACCAACAAGGCGCTCGCGGCGCGTCTCGGCCTCGCCGAGTCGACCTGCGCCTACCGGCTGCGGGCGCTGCGCGAGAGCGGCGTGATCGCCGGCCGCCGCCTCGACGTCGACGTCCGCTCCCTCGGCTACCCGCTGCAGGCCGTGATCAAGGTCCGGCTCGGCAGCCACAGCAAGGAGCACGTCGAGAAGCTCTACGACGACCTGGCCACCACGCCTGGCGTGATGCAGGCCTTCCACGTCGCCGGCGCGGACGACTTCCACCTCCACGTCGCCGTCGAGGACGCCGAGGCGCTGCGTGACTTCGTGCTGCAGCACGTGACCGTTCACCGGGTCGTACGACAGACCGAGACGCAGCTCGTCTTCGAGCTCCGCGAAGGTCCGGGCGTGCTGCCTCGCGAGACCGCATAGAGGCGCCGAGCTCAGCCGAGGACCTCGAGCAGCAGCTGGGCCGTCTCGGCCGGTGCCTCGAGCATGGCGACGTGCCCGACGCCCGCGAGGTAGGCGACGCGGCTGCCCGACACCGTGTCGTACGCCTGCGCGGACGCCGGATCCCACCGCGGGTCGGCGTCCCCGAAGATCACGAGAGGCTGCCGCCCGATCCGGTTCAGCCGCTCGGGGATGCTCTGCTCGGCGAGGTAGGCGCGGTTCGCCCGCATGATCGCCCGGAACGTCTTGAACGACGTGCGCCTCAGGTCCTCGACGGCTTCGTCGCTGATCGTCACGGGCTTCGCGGCGGTGGCGGCGACTCCCTTCCGGAGCAGCGCGTCGGTGCGCAGCGGCCAGATCACCGCACCGAGCACGGCCCCGGTGAGCAGCTTGACCAGAGCAGGCTCCGGACGCAGCGCCTCCATGGTCGGTCCGGTGCTGATCAGCACCAGCGGACCCACCAGGTCCGGTCGTCGCTCGGCCAGCGCAGTGGCAACGTACCCGCCGCTGGAGTGGCCGACGACCGCCACCTTCTCGAGGCCGAGCTCGTCCAGCACGGCCGTGACCCGATCGGCCTGATCAGGAACGGCATAGGTCGCCGCCGTACGCGACCTGCCGCAACCCGGCAGGTCGATCCGGAGCACATGGAACCGCTCCGCGAGCGCCGGAACCATCGGCTCCCAGGTCGACCCGCTGGCGCCGGAGCCGTGGATGAGCAGCAGAGGTGGCGCCGTCGCCGGTCCGTCGTGGACGAGGTGGACACCGTGGACGGTCGGGGTCTCGTAGGAAGTCATGCTCCGACGATCTCCCACGGATCGACAGGTCGTCTTGAACGAATGTCGGCCTTGCCCGCAGCTCTAGCCTGAAGCCATGGACTGGTCGCAGGTGGATGTCGCCACACCCCGCGGGTCGCGCTTCGCCACGTCGATCCCGGGCGTCCACATGGCCGGGTTCCGCTATCGCGGCACCGATCGTGTCGACCTCGAGATGGTCGCCCACCCGGCGGTCACGCTGCTCTTCGACCTCGGCGACCACGACTGGGCCGTCCACGACGGCACAGGACCACGTGCGCCGGGCGACGCCGCGATCGGGCTGCTGCCCGACAAGTTGTCGATCACCGGCTCGGACGCCGGCGAGTGCCTCCAGGTGCGGTTGTCGCCGGTTCTCGCCGCCCAGATCCTGAACACCTCAGCGCTCGTCGGCACCGTCACCGGCCTCCAGGACGTCCTCGGGCCTGCGGCGAGGCGACTCAGCGCCGATCTGCGAGGCACGAGCTCGTGGGAGGAGCGGTTCGCACTGACGTTCCGCTTCCTCGCCGGCCGCCTCGATGTCCGTCGCACGGTCGACCGCGAGGTCGAGTATGTCTGGGAGCAGATCCACCTTCGACACGGCCGACCCGACATCCACACCCTCGCCGAGGAGACGGGCTGGTCTCGCCAGCGGCTCTGGTCCCGTTTCCGCGCCCAGGTCGGACTCTCCCCCAAGCAGGCCGCCCGACTCGTACGCTTCGACCGCGCCGCGAGGTTCCTCGCCATGGGCACCCCGCCCGCCGAGGCAGCGGTTCGGGCGGGATACGCCGATCAGCCACATCTCAACCGCGAGGTCCGCTCGATCGTGGACGCAACTCCCCGAGACGTCGCCACCAGGCCCTGGCTCGCGGTCGACCAGGAGGCCTGGCCGACTCTCATGCGCCGAGCCGTGGGCATCCCCGCGCCGGCCCAGCGCCTCACCGCCCCCGACCGAGCGATGCACGGGCGAGCTGCGCCACCCGTACGTTGCTGATGCCCGTCTCCGCCGCGATCCGGCCGAACGACCAGCCGCGACGCCGCAGCAACCGGACCGCCTGGGCACTCTCCTCGTGCAGGTCCTCGAGGCGCTTGTCGACGGTGCAGCGCAGGCGCTCCAGGTCACGGAGGACGGCCACCGGGTCGTCGACATCGGCATCCACCGGCAGCGGCGCCCCCTGTCTGCGGGTCGGGGACGCACCCACGGCCAGCGCGGCCGGCGGGTTGAACGCCCACATCGTGTAGTCGTCCGCCCAGCGGATGAATCGAGCCATGCGAGTCTCACGGTGGGCCGTGAGCGGGACGTCGGTGTCCCGAGCGGGGCGTGTTTCGACTGCCATCTTCGCCTCCTTCACTGGAGCTGCAGGGACTGAAGGATCCTCGGTATCCAGCATGCCCGGCAGCGATGACTGCGCCGTTGAGGGCGGGTAACGGCCAGGTAAGGACTCGGCCGCCCAGCGTGCCGAACGCCACTCAGGCCGTCATCCGATGATCGCCAGCGTGATGGCGGCCGCACCGAAGAGGACGTCCAGGGCGATGCAGAACTCGGCCATGGACCGCGGAACCACCGCGTCGCGGCGCCAGTGGAGATAGTCCCAGGCCGCATGGCTGGCGAGCGCGACACCTGCCAGAGCCAGGCCGAGTCGAGGCGAGATCAGCACGGCTGCGACCGCGAGTCCGCCGAACCCGACCATGGCGAGCACCTCGGCGGAGAGCCACCGGACGGGAGTTCGCCGCAGCAGACCGATCACGACGAGGACCGCGGCCAAGACCGCGAGGCCGAGCCACCACGGAGCGCCGGCCAGCTCGCTCAGGACGGCCACGATCGAGCCGGCGAGGATGCTCACCCAGGCGATCCAGCGCAGCCCGAAGGCGGCCGCGGCCAGGTAGCAGCTCGCGGCGACGGCGACGGTGAGGGCGACGGCTTCGGTCGCCACCCCCGTCACGATCTGGAAGGTCGCCGCCGCGAACCCGAGCGCGGCCGGCCAGTGTCCCCAGATCGGGCGTTTCAGGAAAGCCGGCGCAGCCAGAGCGGTCGTTGTCGAGTCCATGAGTCTCCTGCAGTCGTGATTCCGTTTGTCGAACAGCACTGTTCGAGATAATCTCGAACAGCAATGTTCATGTTAGCCGAGGAGACCCGATGACCGAAACGACTTACGACCCCACCACGGAGCAGCCCGCAGACCCTCGCCGATGGCGGCTGCTCGGGCTGCTGGGACTGGCCCAGTTCATGCTCATCCTCGACGTCACGGTGGTGGCGATCGCGCTGCCGCACATGGGCGCCGACCTCGGGCTCGGGCGCGACGCGCTGACCTGGGTGGTGAGCGCATACACGCTCGCCTTCGGCGGCCTGATGCTGCTCGGCGGCCGGTCCGCCGACCTGTTCGGCCCGAAGCCGGTCGTGCTGGCGGGGTTGACCGTGTTCACCGTGGCCTCCCTGGCCACGGGCCTCGCCACCAGCGCGGAGCTGGCGATCGGCGGCCGGGTCGCTCAGGGGGTCGGGGCAGCGATGCTCTCCCCCGCCGCACTGTCGACCCTGGTTCGGCTCTTCGACGGTGACGAGCGCAACCGCGCACTCGGGATCTGGTCGGCGCTGGGCGCCGGCGGCGCGGCGATCGGCGTGCTCCTCGGCGGAGCCCTGACCGCCGGACCGGGCTGGGAGTGGGTGTTCCTGATCAACGTACCCGTCGGCGTGGTCGTCGTGGTCCTGCTGGCCCGACTGCTCCCGCCGCTGCCCGCATGGGGAGGCAACGTACGTCTCGACCTCGTCGGCGCGCTGATCGTCACCGTCGCCACCGGGCTCCTGATCCTCGGCTTCATCGAGGCCGGCGACGGCGGCTGGACGTCGTCCCGCACGGCCGGACTCGTCCTCGCCGGCGTCGTCGGCTACGTCCTGCTGGCCGGCTGGCTGAGGCGTACGCGACACCCGCTGATCGACCCGGCGCTGGTCTCGCGGCGA
Organism: Nocardioides sp. NPDC057767; assembly: GCF_042798275.1. Classification (NCBI taxonomy): domain Bacteria; kingdom Bacillati; phylum Actinomycetota; class Actinomycetes; order Propionibacteriales; family Nocardioidaceae; genus Nocardioides; species Nocardioides sp. NPDC057767. The sequence goes on from NZ_JBHVKJ010000039.1 coordinate 36,291, forward strand.
CCGGTCCTGTCCGGCACGTTCGTGCTGTTCGTCGCGACCGCACTGATGGTGGCGGTGTTCTTCCTCGGTACGTTCTACCTGCAGAGCTCCGCCGGACACGGCCCCCTGACGACCGGGCTGCTGTTCCTGCCCGTCGCCGCGGCGACGATGCTCGGCGCACAGCTGGCCGGCAGGTTCATCGGTCGTGTCGGCGCGCGCCCCCTCGGCGTCGTCGGGCTGCTGATCGCCGGCGCCGGCCTCGTCGTACCCGCGATCAGCATGAGCACCCTCACGACCGTGATCGCGGTCAGCATCGGCTCGGCCGGCCTGGGCTCCCTCTTCGTGGTCGCCTCGGCCACCGCGCTGGGCCAGGTCGAACCTCATCTCGCCGGCGTGGCCTCCGGCGTCCTGAGCACCTTCCACGAGCTCGGCGCCTCGCTGGGCGCAGCGGTGATGTCGGGCGTCGCCGCGGCCAGCCTCGTCGAGGGCACGACCGCCGGCTTCGAGAGGGCCTACCTGGTCGCGGCCGTGATCGCGGCGCTCGCCGCCGTCCTCGCCGGAGCGCTCATCCCCGGCCGGCCTTCCGCAACCCTCGAGACCCACCAGGAGGCCGCGTCATGACGACAAACCTGCCGACCGAGGTCGCGCGCTCACCTTCGCGCTCCAATGTCTGCCGATCATCATCGCGATGCTCGTCGGGACGACGGCGCTCTACCCGGAGGCCATGCCCACCACGCGCACGCCCAGCGGGACGTGATGCGAACCCAGGAGGCCTAACCTGTACTCTGATGTTCATCATCTCGCGGAAGGTACTGGCCGATGACGACCCTGAAGCGCGCCGACGCGCGCAAGAACATCGAGTCGATCATGGATGCGGCGACGGCCTGCCTCGCGCGCGACCCAGACGTGAGCGTGGCCGAGATCGCGAAGGCGGCGGGCGTCGGGCGGGTGACCCTCTACGGCCACTTCGAGTCCCGGGCCACGCTGGTGACCCAGGTCGTCGAGCGCGCGATCCAGCACTCCGACGAGGCGCTCGCCGCCGTCGATCTCGACGGTGATCCGCGCGCGGCCCTGACCCGGCTCCTCGAGGCGTCCTGGGGGCTGACCCAGCAGTACGGCGCGCTCATCGTCGCGGCCGAGCAGAGCATGCCCCACGAGCGGTTCCAGCAGGTCCACATCGGGCTGGTCGACCGCTGGAAGCCGCTCATGGAGCGTGGCCGCCGAGACGGCAGCTTCCGCAGCGACCAACCGCTCGAGTGGCAGCTGACGCTGCTCCAGAGCGTGCTCCACGCCGCGTCCGGTGCCGTCTATCGGGGCGAGGTGAAGGCTGCCGACGCCGCCGCCCTGATCGACGGCACCCTGCAGGCCGCCCTCAGCCCTCCCGGCACCACCCGCGACTGAGCCGTTCACTCCGGCAGGTTGCCGACCGCTGCTCGCTCGCCGCCGAAGTAGCCGGCCAGCAGCGTCTCGGCGTTGCGATCCCCTCGCCTCTCCAGGCGAGTCCGACCCTTCGCGGTCCGCCCGAGGATCCGATACCTGACCAGGTTCAGCGGCACCACGTACGCGTGCGCCCAGGGCGGTCTCGTCGGCAGACCGAGCTCGTGCATCGACCTGGGCCCGAGGAAGACGGTCAGCATCGAGAGCAGCCGCTCCGCCTCGTACCAGCCCCGCAGCCGCCGCAACGATCCCGGCCAGCCTGGGTAGCGACGCTCGCGCTGGGCCTCGACCGCCGCCCGCGCCAGCTGCGGTCCGGCCTCGGAGATCTCCGCCTGGGAGAGCAGCACGTGGTAGTTGATCCGGTGCCGCTCCCACTCGTCGTCGACGAGGAAGTCCTCCTCGACGCCCATCAGCCAGCCGACGTACTTCCACAGATGCATCAGCGCCCGCGCGTCCCGCCCGGAGATCGGCACGCCCAGCGCGCGGCACCCGATGATGAGCACCCCGTCGAACAGGCCGAGCGTGGCCGCCTGGTCGGCCTGGTTGATCGGCAGCCCCCACCGAGCGGTGTCCCACCGTTGCTCGAACCCGGCGTTGACCAGCGCATGCATGGCCCGTACGTGCACCGTGAGCCGCCACGCCTCCCCCGATCTCGAACCCGATCCCGGCTCCGGCGGTCGCAGCGCACCGGACCGGCGGAGGCTCACCGCCCAGTGCTGGGTCTCGGCCAGGCGCCGGCGGGTGGTGCTGCCGGTCAGGCCACCGGTGGCCACGAGCAGGTCCGGCGGGCCGCCGAACCGGTAGCCGCTGATCAGCGAGAGCTGCAGGAGCACGTCGGCCGCGTTCTGGCCGAGTCGCGTGAACACCCGGCCGCCCTCGTCGACGAGGTCCCAGTCGACCCACTCGGGGGTCGCCTCGACCTGCGCGAAGAACTCGGCGAGCGCCGGAGGCGGGGATTCCACCGCGGCGACACCGTTCTCCAGGGCCGTACGCAGCTGGTTCATCGTGACCTTGCCGACGGTCCCGGCTCGCATCCGGATCGCCTCCGCCAGCCGCGCGCCGGCCTCGTCCCGCTCGCAGAAGGCTCGCCCGATCCGCTCCATCAGCTCCTCGTCGACCTCGTCGATGCGCCCCAGGAGGCGCAACGGCCGCCCGAGACGGCGCCCGCGCGCCTCACCTTCACGAAAACGTGTGGGGAATCCGGTGGGTTGGGTGCCCTGCGTCGCGAGTGTGGTCATGTCTCCAGCGTGATGCGAGCTAGAGCTCGCTTTCAATTCGCGTTCCACCTACGGTTACGACATGCGCAAGACACCCACCCAGGCGCGCTCGAAAGCGACGGTCGAGCGCATCCTGGCGGCCGGACGCCAGGTCCTGGTCGATGACGGCTACGAGGCGTTCTCGACCAACCGGGTCGCGGCCGCCGCGGGGATCAGCCCCGGGTCGCTCTACCAGTACTTCTCCGACAAGGCCTCGATCCTCGACATCGTGATCGGCCGCTACTGGGAGGACGTCTCCGAGCGCACCGCCTCAGCGCTCGCGCTCCAGGCGGACGCCGTCGGCACACCGGCGATCCGGTCGGTCGCCGACGCGCTCCTCGCCGGGCTGGAGCAGGACCCGACCCTCCTGCGCGTCCTGACCGAAGAGCTCCCCGCGTCCCGCAACCGGGACCGCCACGCGGCACTCCTCACCCGCGTACGCGACCTCACCGCCGCCTATCTGCACGCCGGGGCGGTCCCGAGGACCCGCCCCGACGCGCAGCTCACCGCGTGGGTGCTGGTGGTGGCCATGGAGAACATCGCGCTGCGCTGGGTGCTCGACCGACCGCCCTACCCGCGCGAGGCCGTGCTCGAGGAGATGGTCGCACTCACCGCGGGCTACCTGAGCCAGAGCGATCTCAGCGACGTTCGGTGAGGTGGATGGTGACGGCGTCGCCGGCGGACTTGCCGAGCGCCTCGCGGAGCTCGGCCTTGAGCGGCAGCTTGTGGGTGCCGTCGCCCAGAGCCATGAACGAGGCCTCGAAAGGGTGCGCGTCGATCGTCCCGGCGACCCTGACGAGCCCACGGGTGCCGAAGAAGTCGGCGGTCCAGTCGGTCACCACGTAGGTCCAGCCGCCCTTCGCCTCGCTCCGAGTCAGGGTCGCGGTGAAGGTCTTGTCGATCGGGGTGCTCATCACGCCTCCCCGTTGGTCTGCTCGATGATCACGAAGCGGTTCCCGTCGGGATCGTCGAAGGTGAACATGGGCGGCACGCCCGGCCACGTCAGCAGCTCCCCGACGTTCACGCCACCGGAGCCGAGTGCGTCGCGCTCAGCGGCCGCGTCGGGGACGTTGAAGCGGATTCCGGTCTCGCTGATCTCCCCGGCCGGGCGTTCGCCGGCCTCGAGAGCGAGCGAGACACCGCCGCAGGCGGGTGCGACCTCGATCCAGCGGGTCGGGCCGTCGACGTCGAGTCCTACGTCGAAGCCCAGGGTGTCGCGGTAGAAGGCGAGGGCCTTGTCCTGGTCGGCGGTGGTGATGCCGACGGTGCGGATATCGGTGATGGTGCTCATCAGGTTTCCTCTCGGTCGATGACGTCGGTAGCGGGTCAGCTGGGGCCGTACATCTGCGATCCCGGGGTGGTCAGGGTCTCCCCTGTCTCCAGCCACGTCTTGAGGCCGGAAAGGATCATCGGCCAGCCGCCGTAGAGCTCCGGGGGCGCGTCGCCGCGCAGCTGGTCGTGGGTGACGGTGAGGCGGCAGGAGTCGCCCACGGGCTCGATCTCCCAGGTCACCCGGGTGGTGCCTTGCTCCTCGGCCGCGTCGGACCAGAGCGTGCGCATCGATTGCACCAGGCGCGTGGGCGGCTCGACGACGACGTTCTCGCCCTCGGCGAGCGGTTTGTCCGCGCCGGGGTGCACCATGGTGAAGCCGGAGCCAGGGGTCCAGTCGGAATGGACGCCCGCACCGAAGTGGTACTTCGCGCGGATCTGTGGGTCGGTGATCGCCTCCCACAGTCGCTCCGGCGTTGTGCGGATGTAGATCTCGAAGACTTTCTCCATCGTGCGCTCCAGGTCTCGTTTCAGCTCGGCGAGGCCACTCGCCCAGGTCTCGGTGTATTTCGTCACCCAGCGGTCATGGATCTCGCGGATCGGCACCACGTTGAGGAAGTGGTGCTTCTCGCGTCCCCTGCGAGCGACGACGACCAGGCCCGCGTCCTCCAGGATCGCCAGGTGCTTGGCGACCGCGGGGCGAGTCATGGAATGACGGCTCACCAGCGAGGACAGCGTCTGCCCGTCCTCCTGGAGCAAGGCATCGAGCAGCGCCCGCCGAGTCGGGTCACCAAGAGCTCGAAACACCTGTTCCACAACTCCACAATAGGAAACCATTTGGTTTCATGTCAAGGGAGACGACCATCCCGTCCAGGAGGGGGGCCGCAGCGCCTACGACTCCTCGGGCCGATACAGGGCCGTCATCTTGCCCTTCGGGTCGAGGCGGGCGAGCAGGGCGTCGCCGACCTCCGTCAGCTGCCGGACCTGCTCCGCGGTCAGCCCGTCGAGCACGTGGCTGCGTACGTTGGCGACGTGGCCGGGCGCGGCCGCGACCACGGCGTCCCAGCCGGCGGCAGTGAGCCGGGCATTCGTCGCACGCGCGTCCTCCGGACACGGAAACCTCTCCACCAGGCCCCGCTCCTCGAGCCGGCGCACCACATGGGAGAGCCGCGCCAGGGTCGAGTTGGTGCGGTGGGCCAGAGCAGTCATCCGCAACGTCCGGTCGTCGGCCTCGGAGAGCACCGCCAGGACGAAGTACTCGAAGTGGGTCAGGCCGGCATCTCGCCGCAGCTGGGAGTCGAGCACGCCGGGGAGCAGCTCCACGATCGCGATCAGCCGCAGCCAGGCGGCCATCTCGTCGTCATCCAGCCAGACATCGTCCACAGGTTCATGGTAGCCCGCCCACTTGTCGCTACAACCAACAACTTGACGCTACAACTATTTCGTGAGAGTTTTGTTGTAGATACAACTTTCCGTCCGAGGAGTCCACGATGAGCGTCAACCCGGTACGTCTCAACCACGCCGTCCTGTTCGTGGCCGATCTCGAGCGCAGCATCGCGTTCTACGAGGCTGCCTTCGGGATGACGGTCATGGCTCGCGAGCCGCGTGCGAACGCCGCGTTCCTGCGGCTGCGCCGGTCGGGCAACCACCACGACCTCGGACTGTTCGGGGTCGGCGCCCAGCCGCCGCGCCCGCGCGGCTCCATCGGTCTCTACCACCTCGCCTGGCAGGTCGACACGATCGACGAGCTGGAGCAGGCGCGGATGACCCTGGCCGAGCTCGGCGCCTTCACCGGAGAGTCCAGCCACGGCGCCACCAAGAGCGTCTACGGCGCCGACCCCGACGGCAACGAGTTCGAGGTGATGTGGATGCTGCCGCGGGCCGACTGGGGCGACTTCGAGAACGCCGCGCCCGTCGACCGGCTCGACCTGGCCAAGGACGTAGCCCGCTGGAGCGGAGTCCGTACGGCCGCCGAGCTGAACCGCACGGAGGAGCGATGAGCGCCCCGGTGCACACCGCGACCCACGGCAGCACCGATCCCGAGGCACCCCTGGTCGTCCTGCTGCACGGCCGCGGCTCCCACGAGCGCGAGATCATCGAGCTGGCCGAGCACCTTCCTGAAGGTCCGGCCTATGTGGCCGTGCGGGCCCCGATCGCCGAGGGCAGCGGGTACGCCTGGTTCGCCAACCGCGGGATCGGCCGCCCCGTCGCCGCCTCCCTGGCGGAGACCATGAACTGGTTCCGGGAGTGGCTCGACGACGTCGCGCCACAGGGCCGTCCGGTCGTCCTCGTCGGCTTCAGCGGCGGCGCCGCCTTCGCGGGCGGGCTGGCCCTCCAGGAGCCCGGCCGCTTCGCCGGCGTCGCCGTCCTCCACGGCACGCTTCCGTTCGACGCCGACGTGCCCGTCGAGGCCGATCGTCTCTGCGACCTGCCGGTGATGGTCGCCCAGGGCGACGCCGACCACGTCATCCCGCGCGAGCTGCTGGACCGCACCTGGCGCTACCTGCTCGAGGAGTCGGGCGCGCCGACCGTGGCGCACCGCGATCCCGGTGGGCACGGCATCACCGCCGCCGCGCTCCACGAGCTCGCCTCGTGGGTCGCCGCCCGCGTACCTCACGCCTGAACACCCTGCACAACGACAGAAGGAACATCATGAAACTCGGACAGTCGCTCCCTGCTCCCGCCACCGACCTGGGCCTGCTCGCCGCCCGGCTCCTCGTCGGCAGCGTCCTGATCGCCCACGGCTGGCAGAAGTTCGCCACCTACACGCTCGACGGGACCGCGCAGTCCTTCGAGGCGATGGGTGTCCCGGCCGCCCAGGCGGCCGCGACCTTCGCCGCTCTCGTCGAGCTCGCCGGGGGTGCGCTGCTACTGCTGGGCCTGCTCACCCCCGTCGCCGCCGCCCTCGTCGTCATCGACATGATCGGCGCCTTCTGGTTCGCCCACCGCAGCTCCGGCGTGTTCGTCGACCAGGGTGGCTGGGAGCTGGTCGCGGTCGTCTCGGCCATCGCCATCGCCCTCGCCGTGGCCGGTCCCGGCCGCGCCAGCATCGATCACGCCATCGGTGGGAGGCTCCGGGCCGAGGCCTGAGGATCGCCCGGCGAACACCTCCGCCGTGCCTCCGCGAACTCGTCGCGACGCGGAGGCACGGCGAATCCGATGCTCGGCACCCACGGCGGTGTTTCCTAGACCTGGTCGGCGAAGATCTCGGCGAAGCGGCCGGGTGAGGCGAGGAGCTCGTCGTAGGTGCCGCACTGCACGATGCGACCGTTGTCGAACACGTAGATCCGGTCCATGCCGCGCAGGGTCCAGGCGCGGTGGGAGACGACGATGGTGATCCGGTCCTCGCGGGTGGCCTGGAGCTGCGCGAAGACCTCGCGCTCGGCCTCGGCGTCGATGGCGCTGGTCGGCTCGTCGAGGATCCAGATCCCTGCCCGGCGCAGGGCGACCCGCGCCAGGGCGAGGCGCTGCCACTGGCCACCGGAGAGGCCGACGCCCTCCCACTGGGCACCGAGCTGGCTGTCGGCCTGGCCCGGCAGGTCTCTGACCAGGTCCGCCGCCAGAGCCGTACGCAGCGCCCGGTCCAGGTCGGGCTCAGGGATCTCCGGGCGCGGATCCCCCAGGCCGACGGTCTCGCGGACGGTGAACTCGTAGCGGCCGAACTCCTGGGTGAGCAGGCCGAAGTGCGCCAGCCGCTGTCGCTCGCTCATGGTGAGCACGTCGACGCCATCGATGAGCACCTCGCCGGAGTCGGGCGCCAGGGCACCGAGGATCGCGTTGATCGTGGTCGTCTTGCCAGCACCGTTGACGCCGACGAGGGCGATGATCTCGCCGCGTACGGCGTGCAGGTCGGCATCGACGACGGCCGGACGCCTGCCGCCGGGGTAGGTGACGGTGAGATCGCGTACATCCAGGCGGCCGACGGAGGCGACCACGTCCGCCGCGTCCTCGGCCGAGGCCAGCTCGAGGGCGTCGCGGTAGAACCGTGAGTGCGGGCTCGCCGAGATCAGGCCACCGAAGGAGTAGCTCGCCGACCTCACGGCCGCGAGCCCGGAGAGCACACCCGCGACCGCAGCGGCGGTCAGACCGCCCGGTAGGTCGGCGGTCACCATCGACAGGACTGCGCCCGCGACGAGCAGGCCGGTGAGGCCGGCGCCAACAAGCTGCCAGCGAAGCTCGATGTCATGGATCCGCTCGATGACCCGCAGCGCACGCAACGCATGCACGGAAGCGATCCCGGCGACCTTCTCCCCCGTTCCTGCGACCGCGAGCTCCGTGCCCGAGCGCTGTTGGATGAGTTGCTCGGTCGCGTAGCCGGCGTAGCGGGAGGCCTTGGCGTACTCGGGCCAGTGCTTCGTCTCGTGCCGGGCGACATACGCGTGAACCACGATGGTGGGGCCCATCGCCGCCATCACGAACAGTCCAGCGAGGACGTTCATCGAGGAAACGGTGACGCACAGTCCCACCGCGGTGATCAGCGTGCCTGCCGCCGCGAGCGCGTCTCGCGGCATCCAGGTCAGGTACGTACCACCCTTCCGCGCCGCCTCGAGCGCGACCACGATCGCCGGGTCGGCGAGCTGGGCCGGACGTAGGCGCCCCGCGGCGTGAGCGAGCTCGTTGGTGTAGTGGTATTCGAGCTGGTATCTGATCCGGATCGCCGCGGTCGAGGCGACCTGACCGATCGGGTCGCTGACCGCGAGCACGAGGATCAGTCCGGTCAGCGGAGCGACGACCGTGCCACCCACATCACCCTCCCGCCCGAGGGCGAGCACGGTCCGGGCCAGCAGCCACACCTGCGCGGCTGGGAGGAGCGCGTCGACGACGCCGAACCCGACCGCCACCAGCAACCATCGCGGCGAGTGGCGCGCCGCGTCCCGTAGACCGCTCCACGACGCCACCGCCGTCGCCACCAGCGCCTCCTGCCAGCTCGTCGTCGACGCGGACGGGTTCACCGTCAAGAGCTCTCCTCCCAGGCAAGAAGACCGTGTGGTGGTTCCTTCCTACCGGGTTTCGCGCCGCTTCGACGGATGACCACGCATTCCTCTCGCCCGCGACACGCCTGAAAGCGTTCGACAGGCGAATCCGGTCGTGACAGGTTCCGTCCATGCACCTCAGAGACGGGTCCGTCAGCGACCTCCCCGCCGCCATGAGCCTCCTCGACGCCGCCGTCGCCTGGCTCGCCTCGCAGGGCCGCACCGGGCAGTGGGGCGCGAAGCCGTTCTCCTCGGTCGAGGCCCGGGTCGAGCAGATCCGGCAGATGCTGTCCGAGCGCATCGCCCGGATCGCGGAGGAGGACGGAGTGGTCGTCGGGGTCTGCGTGCTGGCCGAGGAGCCACTGCCGTACGTCGAGCCCGCGCCGATCCCCGAGCTCTACCTGCAGCTTCTGGTGACCGACCGGGAGCGGAGCGGCTCCGGGATCGGCCGGGTGCTGGTCGACGACGCCGTCGAGATCGCGCGACAGCAAGGTGTGGAGCAGATGAGGCTCGACTGCTACGCAGGTGACGACGAGGCGCTGATCGGCGTCTACGAGCGGTTCGGGTTCACCCTCGAGCGACGGTTCACCGTCGACACCGGGCAGGCCGAGCCGTGGCCCGGCGCGGTGCTGCGGATGGACATCTGAGCGTCGTCTCCGAGCCACAGACACGGCGCCGACCTTTGTAAACTGCCCGAAGCCCGCGTGGGCGAGAGGGGTGGAGGCGATGACCGAGATCAGTGCCTGGTTGGCGGCGTTCGCCGACCAGCAGCGCCGACCCGAGGAGGTGGCCCGCTGGGCCGCGGCGACCGCAGACGCGATCCTGGCCGACGGCGAGGTCGACGTCGCCGATCTCAGACCGCTGATCCTGGAGGCCGTCGAGCAGCACTGGTACGCCTTCCTCGACCGCATCACCGTGCCGGAGGCTCCGTTCGAGCTGGTCCCGTCGGCGCAGGCCGTGGCACTCGAGGCCGCCCGTCGTCATATCGGCCTCCCACTGCTGCTGAAGGTCTATCAGCGAGCGCAGGAGGCGAGCTGGGACTTCGCGGTGCAGGTCGTCCGGCAGGCACCTGACGACCTCGACCACGAGGCTCTGCTGGTCTGGTTCTGGACGAAGGCCAACGCCTGGTTCGGCTCCTCGGTCGAGCAGTCCGTGCTGATCCATCAGACCGAGACGAACCGGATCCGGCAGCGTGGGGACGCCCGTCGCTTCGAGGTGGTCTCGGAGGCGCTGGACACCCGGAGCGTCTCCCCCGCCGAGCTGTCCGCGGCACTGGCCGGCCATCCGATCAACATCCCCGGCCACGTCGCCCTGGTCGCGCACGCCCTCACCGCCGACTCCATCGAGCAGCTCGAGCCGGCCCTCACCGCGGTGACCCGCCGCGCCGGCCATGTCCGGTCGGTGCTGGTCCGACCCGGCGGTAGGGACATGTGGGCCTGGCTGGCGGCGGGCGAACGGCCGGACGCCGTGACCGACACCGGGATCGACCCGAGGGCCGTCCGGGTGACGATGGGCGTCGGCGGAAGCGGCCTCGGCGGCTTCGTCGCGGCGCATCTGGACGCGCAGGCAGCCCAGCGGGTCGCCCTGGCGCCAGGGCGCCGGGAACCGGTGACGTTCTACGACGACGTGGCCGCCCTGGTTCTCGTCTCGCACGACCCCGACGCCGCCGAGCGGTTCGCCCGCACGACCCTGCGCGGTCTGGCCGACCCTTCCCAGCGCCGGCTTCGCGAGACCGTGCGCGAGGTGCTCACCTCGGCAGAGACGGCGGACAGGCTCGCCGAACGGCTCGGCGTCCACAAGAACACCATCCGCTACCGCGTGGCGCAGGCCGAGCGGCTCCTCGGGCGCCCGTTGCGCGAACGGGCCGGCGACCTGCTGCTGGCGCTCGACTACCACGACGTCTTCCTCGCGAACACGACTGTGAAAATGCACAGTAATTCGTGAGCGATTCGGCCTGATCCGCCAAAGACTCCGGCGGTTGCCTACGTCCATTCTGACAAGGACGTAACCGGCATCACAGGAGGCATCAGATGACACTCGGCGCCAGCGGCACCGTCGACAGGGGCTCCACCGAGAGGTGGCGAGACCGGAAGCGCTATCTGTGGCTCCTCGGCCTCGTGGTCCCGTCGTTCGCCTTCATCGCCGTCGGTGGCTACGTCCTGACCGGGTGGGGCGCCTTCTTGTGGACGGGGCCGATCGTCGTCCTCCTCGTCGTCCCGGCCATCGACTTCGCGGCGGGCCTGGACCGCTCCAACCCGCCCGACGACATCATCGAGGAGCTCGAGGAGGACAGGTACTACCGCTACATCACCTTCGCGTTCCTTCCGATCCAGTACGCCGGGTTCGCCTTCGCGATGTACCTGATCGCGACCCAGGACTGGCCGCTGGCGCACAAGATCGGCCTGGCCCTCACCATCGGGTTCATCGGCGGCATCGGCATCAACACCGCCCACGAGCTCGGCCACAAGAAGGAGAGCCACGAGCGCTGGCTGTCCAAGATCGCGCTCGCGCAGAGCTTCTACGGACACTTCTACATCGAGCACAACCGCGGCCACCACGTACGCGTCGCGACACCGGAGGACCCGGCCTCCTCCCGGATGGGCGAGACCCTCTACGGCTTCTGGTTCCGCACCGTGCTCGGGTCGCTCGAGAGCGCCTGGGGGCTGGAGGCGAAGCGCTACCGGCGCAAGGGCACCCACCCGTTCCACCTCGGCAACGACGTCCTCAACGCGTGGCTGATGAGCGTGGCCCTGTGGACCGCGATGACGCTCTGGCTGGGCGTCGGGATCCTGCCCTACCTGGTCCTCCAGGCCGTCATCGGGTTCTCCCTGCTGGAGATCGTCAACTACCTGGAGCACTACGGGATGCTGCGACAGAAGACCACCTCCGGACGCTACGAGCGGGTGCTGCCGATGCATTCGTGGAACTCCAACAACATCGCCACCAACGTGCTCCTCTACCACCTGCAGCGGCACAGCGACCACCATGCCAACCCGACCCGGCGCTACCAGACGCTGCGTGACTACCGGGAGTCCCCGGTCCTGCCGACCGGCTACGCCGGGATGATCGTCCTGGCCCTGGTCCCGCCGTTGTGGCGCCGGGTGATGGACAAGCGCGTGGTCGCCCACTTCGACGGCGACGTCCGGCTGGCCAACGTACGTCCCGGCCGGCTCGACAAGCTGCTCGCGAAGTTCCCACCTCCCGCCGATCCCGCGCGTGAGGAGATCGCGGCGATCGACGACGTCACCCGGCAGACCTTCGACGACGAGGTCGCCGCCGGCCGGTGCCCGGGATGCGGCTACGTCTACGAGGTCGCGGCCGGCAACGAGCTGGAGGGCTTCGCCGCCGGCACCGCCTGGCGAGACATCCCCGACGACTGGTGCTGCCCTGACTGCGGCGTACGCGAGAAGGTCGATTTCATCCCGCTGAAGGAGTCCACGCTGTGAGTGCCATCGAAGCCGACAAGACGATCTGCGAGGGCATCGGGATGTGCGAGGCCCAGGCCGACAACTACTTCCAGATCGGCGACGACGGACTGGTCGACGTCCTGACCACCGAGGTGCCGGAGTCCGACCGCGGGTACGTCCGAGCCGCCGTCGACTCCTGCCCGGTCTCCGCGCTCCGCCTGAAGGAGTGAGCATGTCCGCTGACCACGACCGTCATCTCCTGGTCGTCGGCGCCGGCCTGGCCGGGCTCCGTGCGGTCGAGGGCGCACGTCAAGCCGGGTGGACCGGACCGATCACGATCGTCGGCGACGAGCCGCACCCGCCCTACGACCGGCCACCCCTGTCCAAGGCGGCGCTCTCCGGCGAGGAGCAGCCCGCCGTGCCGGTGCTACGGTCGAGCGAGGTGATCGAGGAGCTGCGGGTCCAGCATCTCGCCGGGGTGCAGGTCCACGGCCTCGACGCCGAGCGCCGCACGGTGGCCACCAGCGCCGGGGAGCTCGGCTACGACGCGCTCGTCATCGCCACCGGCAGCACCGCGACGACGCTTCCCGGGCTGTCCGGTCTCCCCGGTGTCCACGTGCTCCGTCGCTACGACGACGCGCTCGAGGTACGCGACTCCCTGGCCCGCTCGCGACGGGTGATGATCGTCGGGGCCGGGTTCATCGGCTCCGAGATCGCCTCGGCGGCCCGCGCCCGCGGCGTCGAGGTCACCGTCCTGGAGGCGAGCAGCCGCCCGCTGGAGCGGGCGGTCGGCCCGCGTGCGGCCGGGCGGCTGATGGAGCTGCATGCCGAGGCCGGCGTCCGGCTGCTCACCAGGACCACCGTGTCCGGCGTACGCACCTCCGACCGCGGCGTCGACGCGATCGAGCTGAGCACCGGCGAGACCTTGACCGCCGATGCCGTCATCCTGGGCATCGGCGCCCGCCCGGCGACGGCGTGGCTCGCCGGCAGCAACGTCGCCCTGGACGTACGCACCGGCGGTGTTCTCTGCGACCGCACGCTGGCGACGAGCGCTCCCGGGGTCTGGGCCGCGGGCGACGTGGCGTGCGTCGCCGGCGAGCGCCACGAGCACTGGACCGCCGCCGGCGAGCAGGGCCGGCTGGCGGGCGCGAACGCCGCCGGGGCCGGCGAGGTCTTCGCCTCGGTCCCCTTCGCCTGGTCGACCTGGCACGGTCGCCGGATCCAGGTCGTCGGGGAGACGACGGCGGCCGACGAGGAGGAGCGCGAGCCCGGGTTCATCGTCTACCGGCGCGACGGGCACGAGGTCGGGGCCGTCGGCATCGACAGCCCCGGCCACGTCGCCCGGCTCCGCCGCGCCCTCGCCGCGCAGGCTTCGGACCGACGCGCTCAGACGGCGGTTGCCGGAGGCGTGTCGGCGCGCGAGTCGCGGGAGTAGGCGGACGGCACCACCGCGACCACGCTGTGCGCATGGTCCAGGAGGTGGCCGGCGGCCCCACCGGGACCGCTGGTCACGACCATGTGCATAGTCCGGGACTGCTCGGCGAGCACGTGGGCGAGGCTTCCGGAGTGGATCCGGACGCGCGGGTGCAGGTCCGGGTAGCGCTCCCGGAGCCCGGCGACGCACTCCGCGACCAGGGCCCGGTCGTCGTCCGTGCCGTCCGAGCCGCCGGCGTGGTAGCAGTACAGCACCGTGACCGGCAGGTTGCGCTGGGCCGCCTGGTCGAAGGCGAACTCGAGGGCGGGGATCGAGTCACCGGTCCCGTCGATGCCGACGAGCACGCCTCGGCCCACTCCCCCGCCACCGGGACGCAGCACGACCACCGGACAGCGCGCGTCCTTGACGGTCGACCTGCTGACCGAGCCGAGGATCCGGCTGCGGATCGGGCCTCTCCCCCGCGACCCGAGCACCAGCAACGAGGCATGGGCGGAGGCGGCATCCAGCACACGTGCCACGGACCCGGCCTCCAGCTCCACGCTCACCTCCGGACGCCGGTAGCCAACGAAACCGGGAGCCCGGGAGAGCTCGTCGAGACGACGGTTGGCGTAACGGCTGGCGCTCGCCAGCACGGTCGCGCCGTAGTCCTGCTCGGGCTCGGAGGGAGCTCCCGCCCGGAACTCTGGCGGGGTGTCCAGGGTCGCGGCGGAGACGACGTGGAACAGGCACATGTCTCGCCCGTCCCGAAACGCCTGCTCGGCCGCCCAGGACACGCTCTCGGTCGCCTCCGGCCAGTTCTCGACGCCGACCAGGACGGCGCCCTCGGGGATCGCTGCGTACGTCATCTCGACTCCTTCGGCTCTACTCGTCTGCCACGTGCTCAGGTCGGCACGACGCGCCGGCCGGTGATCTCGGTCGGCGTGATGCACACGAACAGGGTCCGCTGTCCGTTGGTCCACGGCTCGGGCTCGACGTCGTGCGCCTTGAGCCAGACGCCGTCGACGAACTCCGCGGTCCCCCGGGCCAGCACGCTCCAGCCCGAGGAGGTGTAGGTGTCGAACTCGTCGATCTGATAGGACACCGACCCGGTGCCGACGTGGTTGGAGATCACGGTGCGCGGAGCGGTGCGGAAGACGATCCGCTCACCCACCATGACGTGGTTGACCGGCAGGACCAGTGGCCCGGCCGGGTCGCCGAAGGCGACCCGGCCGACCTCGTTGCGGTCCAGCAGGTCCAGGCACTCGGCGCGGTCCATCTGGGTCAGGTGACCGGGGAACCATCGGGCTGCGAGGTACATCGTCGTCTCCTTCGTCACCGTCGTCCGGCTCCGGCCGACCGGTTGTTCGCTGTGGTGGGGCCGTCCGTGGCCCCGGCGCCCCCCTCGAACGCCGGGGCCACGTGCGGGTCGATCTCGACCGGACAGGTGCTCTCACGGAGCACCGCGCGGGCGGTGCCGCCCAGCTGTCCGAAGTCGAGGAAGTGGCGGGCGCGGCCCAGGATCAGCAGCTCGGCACGGCGGGATGCCTCCACCAGGGCGAAGGCCGTCTGGGCGTGCACCACCTCGATGTGGGCCTCGACCGCTGCCGCCTCCGGTCCGCACTCGGCACGAGCCGCCTCGAGGACGCCGTCGAGCTCCCGCTCGGCCCGCTCCGTCCACTGGTGCTCCTCGCTCCCGACGGTGAGGTAGTCCTGGTAGGCCCCGAAGGTGTGCCACGCGTGCAGGAGGCGCAGCGCCGCGCCACGCGCGGCCGCCACCTCCAGCCCCCGGCGTACGAGAGCGATGGATGTGGCCGCGTCGTGGACCCCCACGACGATCTCGTGGGGCGAGCCCTCGCGCGGCCAGGCGGCCGGGACGACGACCATGGGCACCGGCGAGTGGGCCGCGACCGGGCCGATGATCGAGGAGGTGATGATCCGGTCGAACCGCTTCCGCGGCTGGTCGCCGAGCACCAGGAGGCGGGCCTTGGCCGCCTCTTGGGCCAGCACCGCAGACGGCTTCCCCAGCAGCAGGTACGTGCTCACGACCGCGCCGCTGTTGGCCACCGCCTCCTCCGCCTCGGCGAGGATCGCGCGGCCGAGCTTGCCCATCCGCGAGTCGGGGTCGGTGTGGGCCGGCGGCCAGGTCGGCAGCGGCGGCGCGTACGGGTCGACCACGTAGACCAGGTGCAACGCGGAGTTGGATCGGACCGCCTCCGCGGCGGCGTAGCGGGCGGCAGCGATCCCGGCCTCGGTGCCGTCGACTCCTGCCAGGACGAGGTTCCTGGTCCCCTTGATTACTTCAGCCATGGCTCCAGCGTCGCTCTGCGGGGCGGTTCCCTGACAGGGACCGTCGGCCCCGGCCAAGGGCCTTTGGTCGCTCATCACGACTCCTCCTCGGCAGCGAGCACCGTCTGCGTCACGGCGACCAC
>NZ_JBHVKJ010000040.1:0-50954 GCF_042798275.1 Nocardioides sp. NPDC057767
CGTCTTGACGAGCTGACTCGGCGGATTTTGCGTCAGGAAGGGCCGACTCGGCGTCTCAGGAGTCGGTGGGGGTCTCGCCGGTGACCACGAAGACGACCCGGTTGGCCACCGTGACGGCGTGGTCGGCGATGCGCTCGTAGTAGCGCCCCAGGAGGGCCACGTCGACGGCGGGCTCGACGCCGTGGGTCCATTCCTGGCCCAGCAGCTCGGCGAACGACTTGCGCCGCAGCCGGTCCATCTCGTCGTCGTCGGCGACCAGGTCGGCAGCGGCCGAGACATCGCGGCTGCGCAGGATCTCGCAGGTGCGCTCGACCATCTGCTGGGCGATCTCGGCCATCTTGGCGATGGTCTGCTGGGCCAGCTCGGGAACAGCCTTGTTCGGCATACGCAGCCTGGCGATCTTGGCAACGTGGACCGAGAGGTCGCCCATCCGCTCGAGGTCGGAGATCATCCGCAGTGCGGCCACGACGACGCGGAGGTCGCCGGCCACCGGGGACTGCAGACCGAGCAGCTCGAGGGCGTTCTCCTCGATGCGCTCGCGGGCGTCGTCGATCTCGACATCCTTGTCGATCACCTGCTCGGCGAGGTCGTTGCGGGCCTCGAGAAGAGCGATGGTGGCGTCGCGTACGGCCACCGACACCAGCTCACAGACACTGGTCAGATCGGTGAAGATGGCATCGAGGTCGTCGTGGAAAGCAGCGCGCATGAACCTGATCCTAGACACCCGACATGTACGGATCTTCATCGCGAGTGAACCCATGGTGAACGTTCGGCGCGAAGGCGTCCACAGGCGTAGTTTGGGTGTTTGATGGGATTACCCTGATCGTGTGGACTCGACGACGCAGGCTTTTCTTGCTGCGCTCCTCGGCGCCGTCGTCGCTGGAGCGGCGGTGCTTGCGTGGGCGATGAGCGAGCGTTCCCGGCAGCGGACCCCGGAGGTGGAGCCTCCCAAGGTTCCCTCCGAGGTGGCGGCTGTCCTCTCCGTGCTGCGCAGCAGCGCGGTCGTGGTGGACGAGGACGACACCGTCCTGAAGGCCAGCGCCCCGGCGTACGCCCTGGGCCTGGTTCGCGGCACCTCCCTGGTCTCCCCCGAGCTCACCGAGCTCGTCCACGGCGTGCGTCGTGACGGCCAGATCCGGGAGACGGAGCTGGTGATCTCGCGAGCCAACGGGGCCTCGCGCCACGTCACCGCCCGCGTCGCCCCGCTCGGCACCCACCTGACCCTCGCCCTGGTCGAGGACCGCACCCGCGAGCGCCGCGTCGAGGCCGTACGCCGCGACTTCGTCGCCAACGTCAGCCATGAGCTCAAGACCCCGGTCGGCGCCATCCGAGTGCTCGCCGACGCGGTCACCGAGGCCTCCGACGACCCCGAGGCCGTACGCCGCTTCTCCAACCGGATGATCACCGAGTCCGAGCGCCTGACCGAGCTCGTCCAGCAGATCATCGAGCTCTCCCGGCTCCAGGGCGACGAGCCGCTGGAGGCACCGGTCGCCGTCGACGTCGACAAGGTCATCGTCTCCGCGATCGACAGCTCGACCGTCGATGCCGACGCCAAGAACATCAACGTGGTCGGCGCCGGCACCGCCGGGCTGCACGTCTTCGGCAACGAGGAGCAGGTCTCGACCGCGGTCACCAACCTGGTCTCCAACGCGGTCGCCTACTCAGACCCCGGCTCGACCGTGACCGTCTCGACCCGCGCGACCGACGGCTCGGTCGAGATCTCCGTCGTCGACCAGGGCATCGGCATCCCGTCGACGGAGATCGACCGGATCTTCGAGCGCTTCTACCGCGTCGACCCGGCCCGCCACCGCTCCACCGGCGGCACCGGTCTCGGCCTTTCGATCGTCAAACACGTCGCCGCCACACATGGTGGCGAGGTCAAGGTGTGGTCGCAGGAGGGTCAGGGGTCCACCTTCACCCTCACCCTGCCCCAGCACCTACCAACTGCCGGGCAGTCCGGCACAAGCAAGGAGGAACGCCCGTGACCCGGGTACTCGTCGTCGAAGATGAAGCCAGCTACAGCGAGGCGCTGTCCTACATGCTCCGCAAGGAGGGCTTCGAGGTCGCCGTCGCCGAGGACGGCACCGACGCTCTGAAGGAGTTCGACCGCAACGGGGCAGACATCGTGCTGCTCGACCTGATGCTTCCCGGTCTCTCCGGGACCGAGGTGTGCCGGCAGATCCGGGCCACCTCGTCGGTCCCGGTCATCATGGTGACCGCCAAGGACGACGAGGTCGACAAGGTGGTCGGCCTCGAGCTCGGTGCCGACGACTACGTCACCAAGCCCTACTCGCCGCGCGAGCTCGTCGCCCGCATCCGCGCCGTCCTACGCCGTGGCACCGAGCCCGACGCCGCCCCTGCCACGCTCGAGGCCGGACCGGTCCGGATGGACGTGGAGCGCCACGTCGTGACCGTCGACGGCAACGAGCAGCGCCTGCCGCTCAAGGAGTTCGAGCTCCTCGAGATGTTCCTGCGCAACCCCGGCCGGGTGCTCACCCGCGGCCAGCTCATCGACCGCGTCTGGGGATCCGACTACGTCGGTGACACCAAGACCCTCGACGTACACGTCAAGCGTCTGCGCGCCAAGCTCGAGCCGGACCCGTCCGAGCCGAAGTTCCTGGTCACGGTGCGAGGGCTGGGCTACAAGCTCGATCTGTGAGGCCGGGTGGATGTTCGTCTAGGTATGCAGCCGAACCGTCGCTTCCCACGCGGAACTCCGCTTGGGAAGCGACGGTTTCTCTACATACCTTGCTGAACCGCGGCCGGCGCCCGCGGCACGACCAGCGACATCAGCGCGGCAGCGGCGCACATCGCGCCGGCGGCGTACCAGACCAGGTCGTAGGACCCGGTGACATCGCGTACGACGCCGCCGACCCAGGCGACCAGACCGGCGCCGACCTGGTGGGAGGCGAGGACCCAGCCGAAGACGATCGGGGCGTCCTCCGGCCAGATCTCGCGGCAGAGGGCGAGCGTGGGCGGCACGGTGGCGACCCAGTCGAGGCCGTAGAAGACGATGAAGAACACCATCGGGATGTGCACCTCGGGCGCGAGCAGCATCGGCAGGAAGATCAGCGAGATCCCGCGCAGCGAGTAGTAGACGCCGAGCAGCACCACCGGGTTGAAGCGGTCGGTGAGCCAGCCGGAGAAGATCGTGCCGGCGACGTCGAAGATGCCGATCACGGCGAGCAGCGAGGCAGCCGCGACCGTGGCCATGCCGTGGTCGTGTGCGGCAGGCACGAAGTGGGTCCTGATCAGCCCGTTCGTGGTGATGCCGCAGATCGCGAAGGCGCCGGCGAGGAGCCAGAAGGCCTTCGTACGCATCGCCATCCCGAGCACTCGCACGGTCCGTAGCGCGGCGCCGGTCGCAGGCGCGGGCCGCGGCACGATCTGCGAGGCGCCGTAGGGCGCCCGGCCGACGTCGGCCGGGTAGTCGCGGAGCAGCAGGAGCACGAACGGGATGACGGCGGCGGCGACCAGGGCGATCGTGACCGAGGCGGCCCGCCAGCCGAACTCCCCGATCAGCACCGCCAGCACCGGCAGGAAGATCAGCTGTCCCGAGGCGCCGCCGGCCGTCAGCAGGCCGCTGACCAAACCCTGCCGCTTGTCGAACCATCGGGTGGTGATCGTGGCGCCGAAGGCGAGCGCCATACAGCCGCTGCCCCCGCCGACCAGTACGCCCCAGCCGAGCACGAACTGCCACGACTCGCTCATCCAGACCGTGCCGAGCGAGCCGAGGGTGATCATGGTGAGCGCGACGGCGACCACCGGACGGATGCCGAAGCGGTCCATCAGCGCCGCGGCGAACGGCGCGGTCAGGCCGTAGAGCGCGAGCTGCAGCGTGATCCCGGCCCCGATCATCCCGCGCGACCAGCCGAACTCCTCGTGCAGCGGACCGACCAGGAGTCCGGGGGCCGCGGTGAAGGCCGCGGCTCCGACGATGGTCACGAACGCGATGCCGGCCACCCACCAGGCGGGGTGGATCCGGGGGCGGCGTGCAGAAGTACGGCCGGCAGGCGGCGGGGTCGTCGTCTGGGCATCGCCCTGAGCCTGTCGAAGGGTCATGGAGATGATCCTCCTCGGCGCGCGTCCAGACTGACAGTGGCCTGATTGACATCTATCGGTAAGATCCAGCCATGGGTGACGTACTGGTTCCTTCTCCGCACCGGGTCGCGGTGCTGATCCAGGACGGGTTCATCCCGTTCGAGATCGGCATCCCGCACCGGATCTTCGGCAAGGCTCGCGACAGCCAGGACCGGCTGCTCTACGAGGTCGTCACCTGCACCACCGACGGGCCCGGACCCGTGCAGTCCGACTCCGACCTGGTGGTCCTCGCCCCGCACGGACCCGAGGCCCTCGCCGAGGCCGACACCGTGGTGATCCCGAAGTTCGGCCGCGACTACCCGACGGTCTCCGACGGGGTGCTGACGGCGCCGCTGAAGGAGGCGCTGGACATGATCCGCCCCGGCACCCGGATCATGTCGATCTGCACCGGCGCCTTCGCACTCGCCGCCGCGGGACTCCTCGACGGTCGTCCCGCGACCACCCACTGGGCGCACACCGACGACTTCCGGGCCCTGTTTCCGCAGGTCAAGCTGGACCCTGACGTACTCTTCGTCGACGACGGCGACATCCTCACCTCGGCCGGCGTGGCCTCCGGCGTGGACCTCTGCCTGCATGTCGTACGCAGCGACCACGGCGCCGCCGTCGCCAACCGCGTCGCCCGCGTGACGGTCGTGCCTCCGCACCGCGACGGCGGCCAGGCGCAGTTCATCCGGCACCCCGCGCCTGCGCCGGGCAGCACCGGCATCTCGGCGGCGACCGCCTGGGCACTCGCTCATCTCGACCAGCCGCTCACCCTGGAGGCGCTGGCGTCCCAGGTCTCGATGTCGGTGCGTACCTTCACCAGGCGGTTCCGCGACGAGACCGGCGACTCCCCCGGTCGCTGGCTCCAACGCCAGCGCATCGAGCTCGCTCGCACCCTCCTCGAGACCACCGACCTGAGCATGGAGCAGGTTGCCGCCCGCTGCGGCCTCAACACCGCCCAGTCCCTCCGCCTCCACTTCCACGCCGCCCTCGGCATCACCCCGTCGGCGTACAGACGGACCTTCCGCGGCTGACACCCACCCGGGGCGTCACCCCCGTCGGCCGAGGCGTCACCCCGGTCGGCCGAGTGGGCGGCATCGGACGTCTCGGCCGACGCACTTGACGTCTCGGCCGACGCACCTGACGCCTCGGCGGGGACGAGATGGCGGGATGTCGGACATCGTTGGCCGATATCCGCTCGCCCGAATGCGCATGTGTCTCTAGCCTTTTACCGTGACGACGACGATCGACCCGGCCCCGGCCACGACCACACCGCTCTGGAAGCCGCTGGTGGCGTGCGGGGTCACGCTGGTGCTGTGGGCCTCGGCATTCGTCGGGATCCGGCACCTGGGCGACACCGTTCCGCCGGGAAGCCTGTCGCTGGGACGGCTGATCGTGATGGTCGCGGCGCTCGGTGCCTACCTCGCGCTGAAGGGCGGGTTCCGGCTGCCCACCAAGAAGGAGTGGCCGCTGATCGCGCTCGGCGGCGCGTCGTGGCTGGGCATCTACAACCTCGCGCTCAACGAGTCCGAGCGGCGCATCGACGCCGCCACCGCCGCCCTGATCATCCAGGTCGGACCGATCGTGGTCGCGCTCCTGGCCGGGCTCGTCCTCAAGGAGCGGATCCACCGCTGGATCCTGATCGGCACCGGCGTCGGGTTCGCGGGGGTCGTCCTGATCGGGCGCGCCTCGGCCAACGGCGACACCGGCGACTGGATCGGCGTCGTCCTCTCCCTGGTCGCGGCGATGACCTTCGCCGTCGGGGTGCTGACGCAGAAGAAGCTGCTGCCGACGATGAGCGCGCTGCTGCTGACGTTCTGGTACGCCGTCGCCGGCCTCGTCGTCTGCCTGCCCTGGTCGGGCGAGCTGGTCACCACGATCCCCGACATCAGCGTCGCCAACCTCGGCTGGATCGTCTACCTCGGCCTCTTCCCGAGCGCCCTGGCCTTCGTGACCTGGGCCTACGCGCTCTCGCACTCCGACGCGGGCAAGTTCGCGCAGTCGACGTTCCTGGTGCCGTTCATCACCGCGCTGATGGCGTGGCTGGTGCTCGGCGAGGTGCCGCCCGCGCTCGCCTTCGTCGGCGGCGCGATGTGCATCGCGGGTGTGCTGATCACCCGCCGCCAGCCGCGTTAGTCCTTCGCCTGATCCTCGCCGTCCTCGAGCCAGCCACGGAACGCCTCGAGGTTGGCGGTGGACTCACCGCGCAGCTTGCGCCACTCCCACTCCTTGCGGATCGAGGAGGCGAAGCCGAGCTCGAGGATGGTGTTGAAGGACTCGTCCGCGTACGTCAGGACCGAGCCGAGCAACCGGTCGAGCTCCGCGCTCGAGACCATCGCCAGCGGCAGCCGGCCGTCGAGATAGATGTCGCCGAGCCGGTCGATCCCGAAGGCGACCCCGTAGAGCCGCAGATTGCGCTCGAGCAGCCAGCGGTAGACGTTCTCGAAGTTCTCGTCGGGACGGCGGCAGACGAAGGCGTGCACGCCCAACGCGTGCTGGCCCAGGTCGAGCCGGACCGGCGTCTGCAGCTTGCGCTCCCCCGGGAGCGAGAACGAGAAGACCAGGTCCCCGCTCGGCAGCGCCGTCTCGTCCCAGGTCAGGTCGTTCGACTTCAGCCAGCCGCGTACGACATCTTCGCGTTCACCCTGCGCACCACTCACGCTGTCAGCTCCTCACGCATCAGCATCTTGGCCTCTTCGTAGACCTCGAGCGTATTGCGTGCGGTGAGATCCCAGGAGAAGTCCTGGGCGTGTTCGCGCGCGCCGTCGGCCAGCGCCGACCAGCGCGAGTGGGAGGCGACGGCGTTGGTGAGCGCGTCGGCCCACCGGGCCGGGTCGTGCCCGTCGACCAGGAGCCCGCTGCGACCGTGGTGCACCGCCGTGGTCAGGCCGCCGACCGCGGCCGCGACGACCGGGGTGCCGCAGGCCTGGGCCTCGACGGCGACCAGACCGAAGGACTCGTTGTAGGAGGGGACGGCGACGACGGAGGCGGCGGAGTACCAGAGCGCGAGCTCGTCCTGGCGCACCGGCGGGACGAACCGGACCACGTCGGATATCCCCAGCTCAGCGGCGAGATCGGCCAGCCCGGTCGGGTGCTCCAGCCCGGAGCCGGAGGGACCCCCGACGATCGGCACCACCAGCGAACGGCGCAGCGACGGGTCGCGGGCGAGCATGACGGCGGCCGCCCGCAGGAGTACGTCGGGAGCCTTGAGCGGCTGGATGCGACCGGCGAAGAGGAGCACGTGAGCCCGGGCCGGCAGTCCGAGCGCGGACCGCGCGGCGGCGCGCCCGCGCGGACGGAAGACGCGCAGATCGACCCCGGGATGGACGACGGCGACGCGACCTGGCTCCGCGTCGTACATGTTGATCAGCTGCTTTGCCTCGAGGTCGGTGTTGGCGATCAGCATGTCGGCCGCCTCGACGACCTGCTCCTCGCCGATCACCCGGGCCTCCGGCTCGGGGCTGTCGCCCTCGGCGAGCGCGTCGTTCTTCACCTTGGCCATGGTGTGCATCGAGTGGACCAGCGGCACACCCCAGCGGTCGCGGGAGAGCGCCCCGACCTGACCGGAGAGCCAGTAGTGGGAGTGCACGGCGTCGAAGTAGCCGGGCGGGTTGGACGCCTCGGCACGCAGCACCTCGCGCGCGAACGTGCACAGCTGCCCCGGCAGGTCGCCCTTGGCGAGTCCCTCGAAGGGACCGGCGTGGACGTGATGGACCGCCACCCCGTCGTACGCCTCCACGACCTGCGGCAGGCGCGAGGAGGTCGCGCGCGTGAAGATGTCGACGGCGATGCCCTGCGTGGCCAGCCGCCGGGAGAGCTCGAGGACGTAGACGTTCATGCCCCCGGCGTCGCCGGTGCCCGGCTGGTCCAGCGGAGAGGTGTGCAGACTGACCATCGCCACGCGGTGGATCATCCCTGCCCCTTTGTGTGTACGCCTGTGGTCTGGTCTCTCAACACGCGAGAGTCGGACATCATTCCCGGCGGCGGGAATCATCTTCGATCGTGGGACCCGGTGCCCGATGCCGAGCGACCCACGGGAGAATGGCTGCGTGCCTTCCAAGAACGCCGTCTCCAAGAACGCTGTCGTCACCGGCGCTTCGAGCGGGATCGGGGCCGCCACCGCCCGCCGGCTCGCCAAGGAGGGCTACCACGTCTTCCTCGCTGCTCGCCGGACCGACCGGATCGAGGCCCTGGCCGCGGAGATCGGCGGCACCGCGGTGGCGACGGACGTCACCTCCGAGGAGTCCGTCGCCGCGCTGGCCGAAGCGGTCGGTGACCGTCTCGACCTGTTGGTCAACAACGCCGGCGGCGCCTTCGGCGTGGACCAGGTGGCCGAGGCCGATCTGACCAAGTGGCAGGCGATGTTCGAGGTCAACGTGATCGGCCTGACCCGGGTGACCAAGGCGCTGCTCCCGGCACTGATCGCATCCGGTGCCGGAGCGGTCATCAACGTCGGCTCGATCGCCGGCCGACGCGCCTACGAGGGCGGTGCGGGCTACAACGCGGCCAAGTTCGGCACCCGTGCGGTCACCGAGGCGCTGCGTCTGGAGATCGTCGACAAGCCGGTGCGGATCATGGAGATCGCGCCAGGAATGGTCCAGACCGAGGAGTTCTCGCTCGTACGTCTCGGGGGCGACCAGGCCGCGGCCGACGCCGTCTACCGGGGCGTCACGGACCCGCTGGTGGCCGAGGACATCGCTGACGCGATCGTCTGGATGGCGACCCGCCCGGCTCACGTCAACATCGACGAGCTGGTCATCAAGCCGCGTGCCCAGGCCGCCCCGCACAAGGTGCACCGCGAGAGCTGAGCCCGACCTCCGATCCGGCCTCTGACCTGGTCTGGACCAGGTCAGAGGGGTGCCGAGGATTCAGTACGCGGCAGCCGACGGTGTCACACTCGAACAGTGCAGACGATCGGACTCATCGGCGGCATGAGCTGGGAAAGCACTGCCGCTTACTACGAGGGACTCAACAAGGGTGTCCAGGAGCGGCTCGGCGGCCTTCACTCCGCCAAGATCGTGCTGGCCTCTGTCGACCTGGCCGAGCTGACGGCGCTGCAGGAGAAGGAGGCCTGGGACCAGGTCGCCGACATCCTCGTCGCCGCTGCGCGCAGCGTCGTGGCAGGTGGCGCCGACTTCATCCTGCTGTGCACCACCACCTTCCACAAGGTCTACGACGAGGTGGCGGCCGCCGTCGACGTACCGGTGCTGCACCTGGCCGACGTGCTCGCCGCGAAGGCCAAGGAGCTCGGCATCACCAAGGCCGGCTTCCTCGCCACCCGTTACACCGTGGAGAACGACTTCTTCGCGCAGCGGATCTCCGACCACGGCGTCGACGTGAACCTGCCCGACACCCTCCACGTGGAGCTGCTCGACTCGATCATCTACGAGGAGCTCGTCCACCGGAACGTGGTGTCCGGGTCGCGCAAGCGGGTTCTCGAGGTCGTCCACGAACTGTGGGACGCCGGGTCCGACGGCGTCATCCTCGGTGCCTCCGAGCTCAGCCTTCTGGTGCGGCCCAGCGATGTCGACGTACCCATCCTCGACGCCATCACCGTGCACGTCGAGGCGGCCCTCAACCAGGCCCTCGGCGAGTAGCTCCGCCGGTCTACTGCTCGAGCATCCGGTTGGCGAGCTCGCGCAGCTCGGGAGTCATGTCTCCCTCGTGCACGACCGTACGCCGGCCGTCCACCTCGAACTCGTAGATGTAGCGGTCCGCGCCCTTCGGCTTCGACGGGACGGCGTTGGCCAGCAGGTCACGCACCGTGGCCGCCTGCGCGTCGCCGGGCGCAAGCTCGGCGACCCCCTCCTGCGTACGTCCGATGAAACCGCCGCTGCGGCGTAGCTTCACCACGGTCGGTGCCTCACCGCCGGGCGCGGGCGCGCCGGACGCCGGGGTGACCCCGACCTCGGACCAAGCCGTCGTGACCGCGTCCACGTGGTCGCCGGCCTCGGCGACGGTGGCCGCCGCGAACCCGGCGAAGTCGGTGTCGGTGGTGACGGAGCCGTTGGTGAGCGCGGCGTACCAGATCTTGCCGGCGCCCTCCCACGAGCTGCCGCCGATCGCCTTGGCGGCGAGGGCGAAGGCCCGGTTGGGGATGCCGGAGTTGATGTGGACTCCGCCGTTGTCGTCGGTGCCGTCGTAGATGTCGTCCATGTGGGCCGGCTGCGGGTCCTTGCCCAGCTCGGGGTCGTCGTAGGCGGTGCCTGGCTCGAGCATGTGCCGCAGGCCGACGCCCTGGACCGACTCGGTGAAGAGACCCTCGCCGATGATCCAGTCGGCCTCCTCGACGCTCTGACCGAGGAGACGCTGCTTGAGACAGGAGCCGAACACGTCCGACATCGACTCGTTGAGCGCGCCCGGCTGGCCCTGGTAGACGAGGCCGGCGGTGTGCTCGGTGACCGCGTGGGAGAGCTCGTGCCCGATCACGTCGACGGCCTTGGTGAACCGTTGGAAGACCTTGCCGTCACCGTCGCCGAAGACCAGCTGGGTGCCGTCCCAGAAGGCGTTGGCGTAGTCGCGGTCGTAGTGGACCGTCATCACGACCTCGATGCCCTGCCCGTCGTAGGAGTCGCGGCCGTAGACCTCCTCGAAGAGAGCCAGCGAGCCGGTGATGCCGACCGCGGCCTCGTCGACGCTCTCGTCGCCGGACTCGGGCTCGCCCGCGGCCCGGACCTTCTCGCCGGGGAGGTAGGTGCCGTTGCCGGCCGAGTAGACGGTCCAGTCGCCGGCCTCGGCGGCCGTGCTGCTCGCCTCCGGTGCGGGAAGCTCGGCGAGGACCCTGGTCAGGTGCTCGGCCCGAGCAGCTCGGAAACCGTTGTCCTGGTCGAGACGACCGGGATCGAGCCGCCGCATCAGGTAGGGGGGCACGATGTGGCAGACGTGATTCCGAGAGGTCATGGGTTCAGCCAACCGTCATCTCCGGATGCGGGTCAAGGAGGTCGCGGCGGATAAGATCAGGCGTCCCGTCCCGCGCCAGAAATCGAGCCGCTTCGCACATGTCCGAGATCCTCAAGGCCAATCTCCGCAACGTCGCCATCGTTGCGCACGTCGACCACGGCAAGACCACGCTGGTCGACGCCATGCTGAAGCAGGCCGGTGCCTTCTCCGAGCACGCCATGGAGTCGGTCGA
Source organism: Nocardioides sp. NPDC057767 (assembly GCF_042798275.1). Taxonomy (NCBI): domain Bacteria; kingdom Bacillati; phylum Actinomycetota; class Actinomycetes; order Propionibacteriales; family Nocardioidaceae; genus Nocardioides; species Nocardioides sp. NPDC057767. The sequence continues at coordinate 11,216 of NZ_JBHVKJ010000040.1, forward strand.
GGACCGCGTCATGGACTCCGGTGACCTGGAGCGCGAGAAGGGCATCACCATCCTCGCGAAGAACACCGCCATCCACTACAACGGGCCGTCCGCGCCCGAGGGGATGACGATCAACATCATCGACACCCCCGGCCACGCCGACTTCGGTGGCGAGGTCGAGCGCGGCCTGTCGATGGTCGACGGGATCGTGCTGCTGGTGGACGCCTCCGAGGGCCCGCTCCCGCAGACCCGGTTCGTGCTGCGCAAGGCGCTCAACGCCGACATGCCGGTCGTGCTGGTGGTCAACAAGGTCGACCGTCCCGACGCCCGCATCGAGGAGGTCGTCGACGAGACGTACGAGCTCTTCATGGACCTGCTCGACGACTCCCACAGCCAGGACGCCCTCGACTTCCCGGTGATCTACGCCTCCGGCAAGGCGGGCGTGGCGAGCCTCGAGCAGCCGGAGAACGGCACCCTGCCCGACTCCAAGGACCTCGAGCCGCTCTTCTCCACGATCCTCGAGACCATCCCCGCCCCGACCTACGAGGCCGACGCGCCGCTGCAGGCCCACGTCACCAACCTCGACGCCTCCCCGTTCCTGGGCCGCCTCGCGCTGGTCCGCATCCACCAGGGCACCCTGAAGAAGGGCCAGAACGTCGCCTGGATGCAGCGCAACGGAGAGACCAAGAACGTACGCATCACCGAGCTGCTCATCACCGACGGCCTCGAGCGCAAGCCCGGCGAGGAGGCCGGCCCCGGTGACATCGTCGCCGTCGCAGGCATCCCGGAGATCATGATCGGCGAGACGCTGGCAGACCCGGAGAACCCGGTCGCGCTGCCGCTGATCCACGTCGACGACCCGGCCATCTCGATGACCATCGGCACCAACACCTCCCCGCTCGTGGGCAAGGTCAAGGGCGCCAAGGTGACCGCGCGCATGGTCAAGGACCGCCTCGACCAGGAGCTGATCGGCAACGTGTCGCTGCGCGTGCTGCCGACCGACCGCCCCGACGCCTGGGAGGTCCAGGGCCGCGGTGAGCTGGCGCTGGCGATCCTGGTCGAGCAGATGCGTCGCGAGGGCTACGAGCTGACCGTCGGCAAGCCGCAGGTGGTCACCCGCGAGGTCGACGGCAAGCTCCACGAGCCGTTCGAGCGCCTCACCATCGACGCCCCGGAAGAGTTCCTCGGCACGATCACCGAGCTGCTCGCCAACCGCAAGGGCCGCATGGAGGGCATGACCAACCACGGCACCGGCTGGGTCCGGATGGAGTTCATCGTCCCCTCCCGTGGCCTGATCGGCTTCCGCACCGACTTCCTCACCGAGACCCGCGGCACCGGTATCGCCCACCACATCTCCGAGGGCTACTTCCCGTGGGCCGGCGAGATCCGCTCGCGCAACAACGGCTCGCTGGTCGCCGACCGCGCCGGTGCTGCCTCGGCCTACGCGATGACCTCGCTCCAGGAGCGTGGCGTCCTCTTCGTCGAGCCCACCACCGAGGTCTACGAGGGCATGATCGTCGGCGAGAACTCCCGCCAGGACGACATGGACGTCAACATCACCAAGGAGAAGCAGCAGACCAACATCCGGTCCGCCACCTCCGACAACTTCGAGAAGCTGATCCCGCCGAAGAAGCTGTCCCTCGAGCAGTGCCTGGAGTTCTGCCGCGAGGACGAGTGCGTCGAGATCACCCCGGACCAGATCCGCATCCGCAAGGTCATCCTCGACCAGAACGAGCGGGCGAAGATCGCGAGCCGAGCGCGCAAGGCCAACAAGTAACAACGGCTCGTCCGACGGCCGCCGCCCCTCCGGGTCGGCGGCCGTTTCGTCGTGTTCAGCCTGCGACACTTCCACCATGATGCGTACGCAGGTCGCCGCACCGTCGAGCGTCCACAGGAGAGCCGAGTGACTCTCACGACCACCGCCGCGCTCATCGGCTCGGCCTATCAGGAGGGCGGCGGAGTCGCCGCCTTCAACGCGATCAACCTGGAGACCGTCGAGGCCATCGCGGCCGGGGCGGAGACAGCGAACCGGCCGGTGATCGTGCAGATCAGCGAGAACGCGGTGCGCTACCACGGTGGCCTGGCGCCGCTGGCGCAGGCTGCGATCGCCGTCGCCTCCGGCTCGACGATGCCGATCTCGCTCCACCTGGATCACGCGACCGATGAGCGCCTGGTCGGGATCGCGGTCGATCTCGGCTTCTCCTCGGTGATGTACGACGCCTCCCAGCTCACCTACGAGGAGAACCTCACCCGCACCGCCGCCGTCGTGCGCCGCTGCCACGACCGTGGCGCCCACGTCGAGGCCGAGCTGGGCGAGGTCGGCGGCAAGAGCGGCGTCCACGCACCCGGCGTACGCACCGACCCGGACGAGGCGGCCGCGTACGTCGCCGGCACGGGGGTCGACGCCCTCGCCGTCGCGGTCGGCTCGAGCCACAAGATGACCACCCGCGACGCCATTCTGGACGAGACGCTGATCTCGGCGATCCGGCGCACGGTCGACGTACCGCTGGTCCTGCACGGCTCCTCCGGAGTCAGCGACGACGGGCTCCGCACGGCCATCGCGGCCGGTATGACGAAGATCAACGTCGCCACCCAGCTCAACAAGGCCTTCACCGCCGCCGTGCGGGAGACCCTTGGCGCCGACCCTGCTCTGGTCGACCAACGGCGCTACCTCGGCGCGGGCCGAGACGCCATGGCCGCCGAGACCGCCCGCCTGCTGACGGTGATTTCTCACTAATAAAGTGGAAGCGCTCCCACCACAACAAAATCGTTACTCACGCGCCTCTTGACAGAGAGTTGTGAGCACACTCACACTCTCCCTAGTCCCGAGAGTGGAAGCGCTCTCACTCCCCACACAGACGTGCAGGAGCACTCCCGTGTCCAACAACTCCAAGCCCTGGCACCGCCGGCCCAGAACCGCCCTGGCCGCATGCGCCGTCGCCTCTCTCGTCGCCGGCCTGACGGCCTGCGGTGGCGGCGACGGCGACGAGCAGTCCTCTCTCGGTAAGGACGACACGCTCACCATCACCACCTTCAGCGAGTTCGGCTACGACGAGCAGATCGAGAAGTGGAACGCCGACCCCGAGCGTCCCTTCAAGATCAAGCAGACCAAGATCGCCGAATGGGACACCTGGAAGGAGTCGATGACCAAGGCCCTCCAGGCGGGCACCGAGCTGCCCGACGTGATCGCGGTCGAGGGCGACGCCATGGCGGCGCTGCTCGCCGAGGGCGCGAACGAGCAGTTCGCCGACATCTCCGACCCCGAGCTCGACGGCCGCTGGGTCGAATACGCCTACAAGGCCGGCCAGACCACCGACGGGAAGCAGATCGGCTACCCGACCGACATCGGCCCCGAGGCGATGTGCTACCGCGCCGACCTCTTCGAGAAGGCCGGCCTCCCCAGCGACCCGGCCGATGCCGCAGCCCTCTTCAAGGACTGGGACACCTACTTCAAGACCGGCGAGCAGTTCACCAAGAAGCTCCCCGAGACGAAGTGGTACGACGCCTCGGGCTCGGTCGCGCAGGCCATGCTCAACCAGGTCGAGTTCCCGTTCCAGACCGAGGACCAGAAGGTCAACGTCGAGAACGACGAGCTGAAGGCGGTCTACGACACGGTCACGAAGTACTCCCCGACCCTGTCCACCAAGGTCGTCCAGTGGGGCGAGGACTGGCAGGCGAACTTCACCAACGACGGTTTCGCGACGATGCCGTGCCCGGGCTGGATGTTCGCCAACATCAAGTCCTCCGCGCCGGATGTGAAGGGCTGGGCGATCGCTGACGCCTTCCCGGGTGGCGGCGGCAACTGGGGCGGCTCGTTCCTCGCCGTCCCGGCCAGCGGCGAGCACACCGAGGAGGCTCAGGAGGTCGCCGACTACCTGACCAACGCCGAGTCGCAGGTCTCCGCGTCCAAGGCCGCCGGCAACTTCCCGGGCAACCTCGAGGCGCAGAAGACCCTCCAGGCCGAGAACGCCGAGGACCCCTACTTCGGCAACGCCAAGACCACCGAGATCCTGACCAACCGGGCCGCCGCGGTCACCCCGGGCGTCCCGTTCAAGGGTGACAAGTACTCCGACGTACTCGGCCTCTTCCAGACCGCGATCCAGCGTGTCGACGAGGGTGAGGACCCGGAGAAGTCCTGGACGACCTTCGTCGGGGCCGTGGGCAACCTCTGATCTGAAGATGCACAACACATCTCCCCTGGCGAGCCGCTCGTCGCAGGGCCCCTCGGCCCTGCGGCAGCGGCTCAGCCGCTGGGACGTGAAGTACGCGCCGTACCTCTTCGTCGCGCCGTTCTTCATCGTCTTCGCGGCGATCGGCCTCTACCCGCTGCTCTACACGGGCTACCTGTCCTTCTTCTCCTGGCCACGCTTCGGCGGCTCTGTCGGTGACCCGGTCGGCTGGGCGAACTACGTCCACGTCATCACCGACCCGGTCTTCCACAAGGCCCTGGTCAACACCGTCGGGATCTTCCTGCTCTCCTCGGTGCCGCAGGTGATCGTCGCGACACTCATCGCGGCGCTCCTCGACACCAACCTGCGCGGACGCTCCTGGTGGCGGATGTCGGTCCTGCTGCCGTACGTCGTCGCCCCCGCCGCGGCCGCGCTCATCTGGAGCGCGATCTTCGCCGACAAGTCCGGGCTCGCCAACCAGCTGCTCGGCGCGATCGGGATCGACCCGATCGGCTGGCACACCGACCGATTCGCCAGCTGGACGGCGATCGCGACGATGGTCAACTGGCGCTGGACCGGCTACAACACGCTGATCATCCTGGCGGCGATGCAGGCGGTCCCCCGCGACCTCTACGAGTCGGCCTCCCTCGACGGGGCCAGCAGCACACGCCAGTTCTGGAACATCACGCTCCCGTCGATCCGCCCGACGATGATCTTCGTGATCGTCACCTCGACGATGGGCGGTCTGCAGATCTTCACCGAGCCGCGGCTCTTCGACACCAACCTGCAGCACCAGGGCGGAGCGAACTACCAGTTCCAGACCCTGACGATGTACGTCTTCAACACCGCCAACAGCGCGACCGACCCCTATCCCCGGGCGGCCGCCGCGGCCTGGCTGCTGTTCCTGCTCATCGTCGGGATCGCCCTGCTCAACTTCCTGGTCACCCGCGCGATCCAGAACAGAGGTGCCCGATGAGTGCCCGCACCAAGACGCACAGCATCAACAAGCCGGGTTTCCTGGTCTACGCGCTGCTCGCCGCGTTCGTCCTCGGCTCGCTCTTCCCCCTCTACTGGTCGTACGTCATGGGCACGGTCACCAAGGAGCGGACCCTCCAGTCGCCGCCCCCGCTGGTGCCCGGCGGTCACTTCATCGACAACGCCAAGCGGGTCTTCGACCAGATCGACTTCTGGTCGGCGCTGCTCAACTCGGTCATCGTCTCGAGCATCGGCGCGCTCTCGGTGGTGGCCTTCTCGACACTGGCGGGATACGCGTTCGCGAAGCTCCGCTTCAAGGGGTCCAACACGCTGATGGCGTTCATCGTCATGACGCTGGCGGTCCCGACCCAGCTGGCGCTGGTGCCGATGCTGAAGCAGTTCAGCAACCTCGGTCTCGACGGTACCCTCGCGGCGGTCACCCTGCCGTGGCTGGTGACCGCGTTCGGGGTGTTCTTCATGCGGCAGTACCTCGTCGACGCGATCCCCGACGAGCTGATCGACGCGGCCCGCGTCGACGGCTGCTCTCAGATTCGCATCGCCTGGACCGTTGCCGTCCCGGCAGCACGTCCGGCGATGGCGATCTTGGCGCTGTTCACGTTCATGAGCGTCTGGACGGACTTCATGTGGCCCCTGCTGGTGCTGCAGAACTCCGACGTCCAGACCCTCCAGACCGCGCTCGACAAGCTCAAGATCGCACCCGGGCAGGGGCTGAGCGACCTCGCTCTGCTCCAGGCCGGGACCATCATGGCGACGATCCCGTTGCTGCTGTTGTTCATCGCCACCGGCCGCCACCTGGTGTCCGGCATCATGCAAGGAGCCGTCAAGGGATGACCCTCTCGACAAACCCCGCCCGCACCTTCCCCGAGAACTTCCTCTGGGGCGCTGCCACCGCGTCCTACCAGATCGAGGGAGCGGTCGACGAGGACGGACGTACACCGAGCAACTGGGACACCTTCTCCAGGGTTCCCGGAGCGATCCTCAACGGCGACACCGGCGATGTGGCCTGCGACCACTACCACCGGATGCCCGAGGACGTCGCGCTGATGAAGCGCCTCAATCTGGCCTCGTACCGGTTCTCGACGGCGTGGCCGCGGATCCGGCCCGACGGAGGCAAGGTCAACGAGGCGGGGCTCGACTTCTACAGCCGTCTCGTCGACGAGCTGCTCGAGGCCGAGATCGCGCCGTGGATCACGCTCTACCACTGGGACCTGCCGCAGGCTCTGGAGGACCAGGGCGGCTGGACCAACCGGGACACCGCCTACCGGTTCGTGGAGTACGCCACGACCGTCTACGACGCGCTCTCCGACCGGGTCGACAACTGGACGACGCTGAACGAGCCGTGGTGCTCGGCGTTCCTCGGCTACTCCGGTGGCCAGCACGCGCCGGGCCGCCAGGAGGGTGTCGCCGGCATCGTCGCTGCGCACCACCTCATGCTCGGCCACGGCCTCGTCGTCAACGAGCTGCGCAGCCGCGGCGCGACGCCGGAGAACGGGAAGTCCCTCGGCATCACCCTCAACCCGACGGTCGTCGACCCCTACGACGCCGACCGTCCCGAGGACGTCGACATGACCCGGCGGATCGACGGCCTGCACAACCGGGTGTTCTTCGAGCCGCTGTTCCGAGGCAAGTACGCCGACGACCTCGCCGGCGACACCGACGGGCTGACCTTCCAGGGCCGTCCGTGGCAGGACTGGGTGCTCGAGGGCGACCTCGAGGTCATCTCCGCGCCGCTCGACGTGCTGGGGATCAACTTCTACTTCGGCAACGCCATCGCGGCAGAGCCGTTCGAGATCGACCCCGACGAGGTGCTGGGCAGCCGGCTCGTCCACTCCGACATGCCGCGCGGAAACCCCTACCCCGGCGCCGAGTTCGTCACCCCGCGCACAGGTCGCGCCACGACCGCCCGCGACTGGGAGATCGACCCGGTCTGGCTGACCCGGCTGCTGACCCGGCTCAGCGACGAATACGGTGCCCCGCCGATCTACATCACCGAGAACGGCGCCTACTATGACGACGTGGTCGAGGACGGGGCAGTGCACGACATCGCCCGTCTCGACTACATCGACGAGCACCTGCGTGCGACCCTCGACGCGATCGAGCAGGGTGCCGACGTACGCGGCTACTTCGCCTGGTCCCTGCTCGACAACTTCGAGTGGAGCTACGGCTACGCGCACCGCTTCGGGATCGTGCACGTGGACTTCGAGACCCAGGTGCGCACCCTGAAGGACAGTGGCCTCTGGTTCGCCGACGTCGCCGCCAACAACCGGGTGCCGGCCCGCCCGTGAACATGCCCACGCTCGACGAGGTCGCCCGGCTGGCTGGTGTCAGCCGGGCGACCGCGTCGCGCGCCATCAACGGCGGCTCGCGTGTCTCGGCGAAGGCCGCCCGGGCCGTGGCCGAGGCCGTGCAGACGCTGGGCTACGTCCCCAACCCGGCCGCCCGCTCCCTGGTGACGCGACGGACCGAGACCGTCGCGATGGTCGTGCCCGAGTCGGACGAGCGCGTCTTCGCCGACCCGTTCTTCGCCCGAACCCTGCACGTCGTGACCCGGGCTCTCGCCCAGCGCGACCTGCAGGTCGTGCTGCTGATCGCCCAGCCGGGGGACGAGATGCAGCGGACGCTGCGCTACCTGCGTGGTGGACACGTCGACGGCGCGATCGTCGTCTCCCACCACCGCAACGATGCGCTCGCCGACCACCTCGCGGCCATCGGGCTGCCGGTCGCGTTCATCGGCCGGCCGTTGACGGGCGCGGAGAAGGTCTTCTACACCGATCCCGACAACGTCGCCGGTGCCCGCGAGGTCACCAACATCCTGATCGAGCGCGGCTGCCGCCGCATCGGCACCATCACCGGCCCCATCGACATGAGCGCCGGCACCGACCGGGCCGCCGGATGGCGAGCCGCACTCGAGGCTGCCGGGCTCGCCACCGACGCGGTCGTCGAGGGCGACTTCACCGAGGACGGTGGCGAGGCCGCCTGCGAGATCCTGCTTCGAGACCATCCGGACATCGACGGCCTGATGGTCGCCTCCGACCTGATGGCCGCGGGCGCGCTCCGCGTGCTCGGCCGGGCCGGCCGCCGCGTACCCGAGGACATCGCGGTCGTCGGCTACGACGACCTCGGCATCGCCGAGCGCACCACTCCCCCGCTCACCACGGTCAAGAACCCGATAGGAGACATGGCGAGGGAGGCCGTCCGGCTCCTCCTCGCCCAGCTCGACGGCGGCACCACCATCCCGCGGCGGGTCGTCTTCGCGCCCGAGCTGGTGCGGCGTACGTCTGCCTGATCCGGCCCTGCGATCGGCTCGGTCAGGCCTTCCCCACGATCCGTCCACGCGCCTCGCCGAAGCCGATCCGGGCGCCGTCGGCGCCGGGCGCGGTGGCGCTCAGGACGATCTCGTCGCCGTCCTCCAGGAACGTGCGCGCGACGCCGTTGACGTCGACCGGCTCGGCGCCGCCCCAGGTCAGCTCGATGAACGCGCCTCGCTGGTCCCGCTCCGGGCCGGAGATCGTCCCGGAGGCGAACAGGTCACCGGTACGGCTGGGCGCGCCGTTGACGGTCTGGTGAGCGAGCATCTGAGCGGGCGACCAGTACATCGCTGCGTACGGCGGCCGGGACACGACCTGGCCGTTCCAGTCCACCTCGAACTCGATGTCCAGGCCCCACGGACGTCGCATCTGCAGGTAGGGCAGGACGGCGGGATCCTGCCCGGGTGTCGGGACCCGCGCGGCGTCCAGCGCGAGGAGTGGAACGACCCACGGCGAGACTGTCGAGGCGAAGGACTTGCCGAGGTTCGGGCCGAGCGGGACGTACTCCCAGGCCTGGATGTCGCGTGCGGACCAGTCGTTGAACAGAACCACACCGAAGATGTGCCGCTCGGCATCCTCGGCGGGGATGCTGGTCCCCATCGCGTTCCCGGTGCCGACGACGAATCCCAGCTCGGCCTCGATGTCGAGGCGGACGGACGGGCCGAAGACCGGGACCTCGTCGCCGGGACCCTTCCGCTGACCGGACGGGCGCACGATCTCGGTGCCGGAGACGACGATCGAGGAGGACCTACCGTGGTAGCCGACGGGCAGGTGCTTCCAGTTCGGCATCAGCGGCTCGGCGGCCTCCGGGCGGAACAGCCGGCCGAGGTTGGAGGCGTGATGCTCAGAGGCGTAGAAGTCGACGTAGTCCGCGACCTCGAACGGAAGGTGGAGCGTGACCGCCCCGAGGTCATGCACCGCCGCATCCGGCACGTCGCCCTGGATCCTCTCCGTGATCGACGCGCGGACCTCGACCCAGCGCTCGTGACCCTGCGCCATGAACGGGTTGAGACTGCCGGTGGCGAAGACGTCGTCGCCGAGCAGGAGCGCCAGGTCGACCACGTGGTCGCCCAGCCGGACACCGACCCGCGGGTCCTGTCCGGCGACGGAGTAGACGCCGTAGGGGAGGTTGGCCAGGCCGTAGAGCGAGCCCTCCGGAATGCTGATGGTGGTCACACGAGATCCTTGGGGTGTCGGGTGTCGAACAGGGACGCGGGGCAGCTCACCGGTTGCGCTCCCACGAGTAGGCGTAGGTGCCGTCATCGGTCGCGCGGCCGGCCTCACCCAGGAGGAGCGGCCGGAAGGTGTCGACCATGACGGCGAGCTCGTCGAAGAACTCGGCACCGATGCTGCGCTCGTACGCACCCGGCTGCGGGCCGTGCGGATGGCCGCCCGGGTGCAACGAGATCGAGCCCTGCCCGATGCCGGAGCCCTTGCGCGCCTCGTAGTCGCCGCCGCAGTAGAACATCACCTCGTCGGAGTCGACGTTGGAGTGGTAGTAGGGCACCGGGATCGCGAGCGGGTGGTAGTCGACCTTGCGCGGCACGAAGTTGCAGATGACGAAGTTGTTGCCCTCGAAGACCTGGTGCACGGGCGGCGGCTGGTGGATCCGGCCGGTGATCGGCTCGAAGTCGCGGATGTTGAACACGTACGGGTACAGGCAGCCGTCCCAACCGACCACGTCGAACGGGTGGTGCGGCAGCACGTGCACGGTCCCGGCGATCCCATGCGGTCCGCGGTGCTTGATGTAGACCTCGACGTCCTCGCCCTCGACCACCTTCGGCCCCTCCGGCAGCCGGAAGTCCCGTTCGCAGAAAGGAGCGTGCTCGAGGAGCTGCCCGTGCTTCGAGAGGTAGTTGCGCGCCGGACCGATGTGGGAGTTGGCCTCGATGGCGTAGATCCGCAGCACACCGTCCGGAACGACGCGGTATGTGGTCGCCCGAGGAATGATCACGTAGTCGCCGTCCGCCACCTCGAGGTCGCCGAACACGGTCTCGACCCGGCCGGCGCCGGCCTCGACGTAGAGGCACTCGTCGCCGAGCGCGTTGCGGTAGTAGGGGCTCACCGCGTCGGCCACGACATAGGCCAGCCGTACGTCGTCGTTGCCGAGCAGCAGGCGACGACCGGTCACGGCGTCGATGCCGGTGGCACCCTCCGCGAAGATCTTGTGCGTCGACAGGTGCCGCGGGATGAGCGGGTGGTTGGGCACGAGGGACTGGTCGTTCAGCTCCCAGGTGCGGTACTCGCGCACGGCCGACGGGATGTTCTGGTGGTAGAGCAGCGAGGAGTCGGAGGAGAAGCCCTCCTCCCCCATGAGCTCCTCGAAGTAGAGGTTCCCGGCCTCGTCGCGGTGCTGGGTGTGCCGCTTCGGGGGAACGGCGCCGACGGAGTGGTAGTACGGCATGAGTGCTCCTTGTGCGTTGAACGCACATTTATGTGCGCTCCAAGCGCAAAAGTAAGACGTCGGCCGACTCGCCGTCAAGCATGCGCCGACTCAGCCGACGCCGAGGTCGGCCAGCCGCCGAGCGGCGGCATCCACCAGCGGCCCGACCTCGGCCGGGTCGATGTCGTCCATCGTGACGATGCCGACGGACGCCCGCAGGTGCCCGGGCGCCTCGAAGCCGACGGCGATCCCCACAGCGCCGCGCTGCAGCTCGCCCGCAGTGTGGCTGTATCCGAGCTCGCGGGCCTCCCGCACCGCCGATGAGTCCCCCGGCTGCGGCTCGGCGAGCGCAAGGATCGCGATCCCGCTCGCACCCCTGTCCAACGGGTAGCGCAACCCGATCCGGTAACCCACGCGCACCGGCCCCTGCCCCATCTTCGGGTCGGCCTCCAGCACCGGGACGCACTCGTCCTCGCCATGAGCGACCGTCAGGAACGCCGGAGCCCCCACCTCGTCGGCGAGATCCTGCAGGGACGGCTCGGCCGCCTGGATCAGCTGCGACGAGAAGCGGCCGGCCATCGCGATCACGCCGGCGCCGAGACGCAGCCTCTTGTTGCGCCCCTGGGTGACAAGTGCACGAGCCTCGAGCGTGGCGACGATGCGATAGGCGATCGCGCGGTCGACGCCGAGATGAGCAGCGACGTCGGCCACCGTGACGCCGGCCGGGTTCTGGGAGACGAAATCCAGCGCCGCCAACCCACGATCCAAGCCCTGCAGCGTGGCCATCCTCATCCTCTCCATCAGGTCGTCAACTGAGCACATCAGCCCCAGCCGCACACTAGAGCACGCCCCCGCGCACAACCATCGCCGCCGACCCCGAGCGCCGACGTCGAGCGCCGACGTCGAGCGCCGACGTCGAGTGCCGACGTCGAGTGCCGAGCAGGGACGCCGATCCACCGAAGGGTGTTGCGCCCATCACACATTGATGGTTATCGTGACGCATAATTGAACGCTTCGTTCGTTATTTGAACGTCCGAGAGGCAAAGATGACCCACTCCGTCACCACAGGCAGCAGCCCGTCCGGGACCAGCCGCCCCACCCAGTCCACCGTCAAAGTGATCCGGGCCGCCGTGCTCGGCACCGTCGTCGAGTACTACGACTTCGCGATCTACGGCTACATGGCGACGATGATCGCCAGCCACTTCTTCATCGAGAGCGACCCGACCACCGCGCTGCTGAACACCTTCGCCGCCTTCGCGGTCGCGTTCTTCCTGCGCGTGCCGGGCGGGATCTTCTTCGGGCACATCGGTGACAAGTACGGCCGCAAGCGCTCCCTGACCTACACGATCCTGCTGATGGCGATCGCCACGGCGGGAATCGGCATCCTGCCGACGTACGCCACGCTCGGCATCTGGGCGACCGCCGTCCTCGTGCTGTGTCGCTGCCTGCAGGGCTTCGCCGCCGGGGGCGAGCTCAGCGGCGCCAACGCCTTCGTCGCGGAGAACGCACCGGCCAGGCACCGCGCCTTCCAGACTTCGTTCGTCAACACGGGCACCTACCTCGGATCGCTGCTGGCGGCGCTCGTCGCCCTGGGGGTCAACGCGGCCTTCAGCGAGGAGACCGTCAGCGAGTGGGCCTGGCGGGTGCCGTTCCTGATCAGCCTGGTGATCGGCCTGATCGGCCTCTACATCCGTAGCCAGCTCCACGAGACGGACCAGTTCGAGGCCGTCCAGGAGTCCGAAGAGATCGAGCAGTCGAACTACCCGATCACCGATGTGCTCCGGCACGCGTGGCGCCAGGTTCTCCTCGTGGTCGGGCTCGGCGCGCTGATCGTGGGCGGCTACTACATCTGCTCCGTCTACGCCGCCAGCTACCTGCAGACCGAGGGCGGACACTCCGCGGACGTCGCCTTCACCTCCACGTGCATCGCGATGATCGCCGCGGTCATCAGCCTGCCGATCGCCGGCCACCTGGGCGACCGGTTCGGACGCCGACCGGTCTTCTTCACCAGCTCCGGCCTCGTCGCCGTCCTCACCATCCCGGCCTTCCTGCTGATGCGCGACGGCTCGGTGGCGGCCGCGATCGCGGCCCAGGCGACCCTCGCCTTCGTGATCGGCTGCAACAACGGCGTCTCGTTCTCCACGTACGCCGAGATCTTCCGCGCCCGCTACCGCTACAGCGGCATCGCGCTGGCCAACAACTTCACCAACATGACGCTGGGCGGGACGGCGCCGTTCATCGCCACCCTCCTGATCAGCCTGACCGGCAACAACCTCGCGCCCGCGGGATTCCTGCTGTTCACCGCCGTGCTGTCGTTCGTCGCCACGTTCTTCCTCCCAGAGACCCGCGGCAAGGAACTTGAGCTGTGACCGATCGCGACTTCGTGGGCCGGTCCGTCTTCATCACCGGCGCCGCCGGCGGTCTGGGACGCGCCTACTGCCTCGCGCTCGCGTCCCGCGGCGCCCACGTGTGGGTCGCCGACCTGGACGAGGACGGCGCCCGAGGTGTGGCTGAGGACGTCACGGCCGCCGGTGGCTCGGCGCGGGCGGTCACCCTCGACGTGGCCGACCCGGAGTCGTGGTCGCGGGTCTCGCGGGAGGTCGAGCGGGAGGGTCCCCTGCACGGTCTCGTGAACAACGCCGGGGTGAGCCTTCGCTTGGGCATCGACGAGACCAGCGTCGAGCAGTGGAACCAGGTCATGGCGATCAACCTGTCCAGCGTCTTCTACGGGATGAAGTTTCTCGCCCCCGCTCTCACCAGCGCCAACGGCGCGTCGGTAGTCAACGTCTCCTCCATCGCCGGGATGGTCGGCTACTTCTCCGCGACGTACGGCACCAGCAAGTGGGGCGTACGCGGCCTGTCGAAGGTCGGCGCCCTCGAGTATGCGGAGCGTAGGGTGCGGGTCAACTCGCTGCACCCCGGCCTGACCGGTACGCCGCTGCTGCACCAGGCCGCCGACAGCAGCTTCGTGGACGCGAGTCTGCGCGCCGTGCCGGAGGGACGGCTCGCCTCGACCGAGGAGATCGCCTCCGTGGTCTGCTTCCTGCTCTCCGACGCCTCCTCCTACATCAACGGGGCGGAGCTGGTCGCCGACGGCGGGCTGACATCGGGTGGTCTCTACCACCGGATCCTGGCCGACCTGGGGGCCGAGTGATGAGCCCCGTGCTCGAAGCCTTCGTCGAGGTGCAGCACTTCTACGGACAACAGTCGCTGGCGATCGACCGGGGTGATGCCGCCGGCTGGGCCGCGATGTTCACACCCGACGGCGTCTTCGACTCACCCACCTACGCAGAGCCGGTCACCGGCACCTCCGCCCTGGAGACCTTCGCCCGGACGGTGCACGAGAGCAGCCCGCACCTGCACCACGTCGTGACGAACGTGGCGCTCGACGACGCCACCGACGACGCGGTCACCGTGCGGGCCAACCTCCTCATCGTCACGACCGGCGACATCACCACCGGCGAGGCGCGCATCGACCGCGTCACCACCATCCATGACCAGTTCCGGCGCCTGCCGAGGCTGCGGCTTCACCACCGTCTGGTTGTCCGAGACGGACAACCAGACCCGACCCAAGAAGGAGCAATCCATGACTGACGACCGTTCCACCACGAATCCCGGCCGCGTCGACTTCTCCCCCGTACCTGCGCTCAACCCCGAGCTCAGCGGGCGGACCGTCGTCGTCACGGGGGCCGGCCGAGGAATGGGCGCACTCTTCGTCGAGGAACTCGCCCGTCGCGGCGTGAACGCGGTCGGGGGCGACCTCGACGGCGAGGCGATGGCCGTGGTGGCGGAGAAGATCAACGCCAATCTGTCCGGCGTCGCCGACGCCGGCCGGGTCTGCGGGGTCGGCGCCGACGTGACCGACCCCGCAGCACACGACGCGTTGGCAGAGAAGGCACTCGCCGAGTTCGGCCGCCTCGACATGTGGGTCAACAACGCCGGCGTCTTCCCGCAGGCCGAGTTCACCGACATCTCCCCGGATCAACTCGCCACGACCTATGGCGTCAACGTCAACGGCGTGGTCTACGGGGGTCAGGCCGCGGCTCGCCATTTCCGCACCGTCGGCGGCGGTGTCATCGTCAACATGGGCTCGGTGGCGGCCGTGCGGGCTCGCGTCACGCGTGCGGCGTACAACTCGTCCAAGGCTGCGGTCAAGCACCTGACGACCTGCATGTCCGTCGAGCTCGGTCCGGACAACATCCGGGTGAACTCGATCGCCCCGGGGTTCATCGACACCGAGATGACCCGCTGGGTCCAGGAGGACCCGGTCGCCCTTGACCGCGCGCTCAACACCGTGCCGCTGCGGCGTCTGGGCGCCCCGATGGAGGTCTTCGCCGCCCTCTACTTCCTGCTCTCGGACAGCGCCCGGTACATCACCGGCGCCAACATCCCGGTGGACGGTGGCTCGCAGCATGTCTGAGCCGTACGACTACGACCTCATCGTCGTCGGCGCGGGCGGCGCCGGCCTGGCCGCAGCCATCTCGGCCGCCCAGGACGGTGCCCGGGTTCTCCTCCTCGAGTCCGAGACCGAGGTCGGCGGATCGACCCAGCTCTCGGCGGGCCTTCTCACCGCGGCCGGCACGGGCGTCCAGGCGGCGCTCGGGGTGGAGGACTCCCCCGCCCGGATGTTCCAGCACTACATGGACCTGAACCAGTGGCGGGTCCTGCCCGGCCCGGTCCGGATGTTCTGCGAGGAGTCCAGCACGATCGTCGACTGGGTGACCGAGCTCGGCGTCGAGATCCCCGCCCAGATCTCCCACAGCGCTCACGTGCCGGGGCTGTCCCGCGCCGGTGTCGAAGACGTGTGGCGCGGCCACGTACCGAAGGATCAGGGATACGGGCTCGTGCTCGCGCTCGACAAGGCACGCGCCCGGCTGGGCGTCGACCTGGCGCTCGGCAGCCGGGTGGACGACGTACTCATCCGCGACGGCGAGGTCGTCGGTGTGGTCGTCGAGGATACCGAGATCACCGCGCCGGGCGTCGTCATCGCCTCCGGCGGGCTCGCCGCCAACCCGGAGCTCGTGGCGAAGTACTTCCCCGAGACCTCGGTCGCCGGAGACGCCCTGTTCGTCGTCGCCGCACCTGGATCCCGCGGCGACCACGTCGGGATCGCCGAGCGGCACGGCCTGTCCCTGTTCGGCGACGGCTGGGGCCTGCTCCTGGTCACCGCCGAGTTCCAGCGCTTCCACCACTGGCAGAGCGGGTTCCCGCCGCCCTCCCGCATCCACATCAACACCGACGGCCGTCGGTGCATGGACGAGGACGCGCCGTACGCCGTGAGTCCGGGGATCCTGAAGGACCACGGCGGCTGGGTGTGGGCGGTCTTCGACGAACGAGCGCGTACGGCTCTGCCGGAAGGCTATGCCGACTGGACGCCCGACCGTGTGGCCGAGGAGGTCGACAAGGGCGTCGTCCGCCGCGCCGGCACCCTGGAAGAGCTCGCCGCCATGATCGAGGTCCCGGCCGCGAACCTGGCTGTCAGCGTCGAGCGGTTCAACGAGATGTTCGGCAACGGTCGCGACGAGGACTTCCTCCGGCACGAGACGCTGGCGGGCAAGGGCGCCGGACCCCATCTGGACCCGATCGGGTCCGGACCGTTCTACGCCGTCCGGATGATGCCGGCGGAGCTCGTCTGCACCCACACCGGACTCCAGATCGACGCCCACACGCGGGTGGTGAGAACCGACGGCCGCGTCGTTCCGGGACTGTTCGCGGCGGGCGAGGCCGCGGGCGGGATCCTCGGCGAGCGCTACGTCGGCGGCGGGAACTCCGTCGCCCACGCACTGGTGCTCGGCCGGGTGGCCGGACGCGAGGGCGCCCGACGCGCGGCAGAGATGACCCCGAGGCAGACGGAGGGCGCGGACGCATGACCCGCATCGAGGACAGGTTCGAGATCCAGGACGTGCTGTTCCGGTACGCACGCGCCGTCGACCGGCTGGACTACGACGCGATCGCGGCGTGCTACTTCGACGACGCGATCGACGTCCACGGTGGCTACACCGGGAACGCGGCCGGGCTCGTCGAGGACATCCGGCAGCGACACCGGACGATCGACTCCTCGCAGCATTTCATCAGCAACGTACTGATCGACTTCATCGATGACGACACGGCCGACGTCGAGTCGTACTGCCTGTGCTTCCTGCGTCAGCAGCCGGCGGAGGGAGCGACCGAGCAGGACCTCGCGATCATCCGCTGCCGCTACGTCGACCGGTTCGAACGTCGCGACGGCCGGTGGGCGATCGCCGACCGGGTCGTGGTCTTCGACGAGTCCCGCACCGTGGCCGTGCTCGACCAGCTCGACTCCGCCTGGGTGGCCTCCCAGCGCGACCGGAACGATCCCGTCTACTCCTGAGAACGGGGCGATCCCGGATCGGATCCGGGTCTCGAGGCACGTCGCCCGAGGCCCCGGATCCGGCGTCTCTCAGCGCTGGCCGCCGTGCAGGACCAGCAGCGACCTGAGCTCCTCCGCCGCCTTCACCACCAGCGGGGCCGCTCGATCCGCCGCGTTGCGATCCACCAGCGAGATCCCGAGGCACGCCTCCGGCATCTTCGAAGGGGTGGGTACCGGCACCGACACCCCCGCAACACCTGGGATGATCTGCTCGAACGACAACGCGTAGCCGAGCCGCCTGGCCTCGCGCACCTCCTCGGAGTCGTCCTCGCTCGGCGGCCTCCCGGCGAGGATCGCGATCCCACCCGAGCCTCGGTCGATCTGGTGGCGATGTCCGGTCCGGAACGACAGGTGGACCGCCGCGTTGCGTGGCTCCACGACGGCGATCGCCTGGACCTCGTTGTCACTGACCGGGACCATGATGTGCGCCGTCCCCCCGGTCGCGTCGGCCAGCTCCGCGAGCACCGGATAGGCGATCCGGTGCAGGTCGCTGTCGACGTGCGAGGCGAGCTGCACGAGTCCGTAGGACAGGTGGAAGCACTTGTTCTCGTCGCGACGGACGATGTCGTGGGCCTGGAACGTCTCCATCAGCCGGTGAAGTGCCGTGCGGTTCATCCCCAGGTCCCGGCTCAACGACGCGAGAGTGACTCCCAGGGGATGCTCGGCCAGGTACCACAGCACCCGCAGACCGCGATCGATCGTTTGCGCACCGGCCGGCGGCGCGGAATCAAGCATCTGGAGACGACCCCTTCTGACATGTGCGTTATATGAACACCCTACCCGTATTTCGTAGTGCGGACTCCTCCCGGGCCTTACGTCCCGCATCCTGTTAGCGTCGCGAGGCGATGCCACATCGCAATTCGACTGGCAGCGTGCCCCGCCCGAAGTCGGCTACCCGAGTCGACTTCCGCTCACCGGACCTCGCGGACGGTCAGCATCTGTGGCGGATGGCACGGGAATCTCGGGTACTCGACGTCAACACCTCGTACGCCTACCTGCTGTGGGCGCGCGACTTCGCGGCGACATCGATCGTCGCGACCGTCGATGACGATCCAGGAGGATTCGTCATCGGCTACCGCCGGCCGGACGAGCCGGAGACCCTGATGATCTGGCAGGTCGCCGTCGACGAACGGCACCGCGGCCAGGGTCTGGCCCGTCGCATGCTCGACGAGCTCGTCGACAGCCTCTCCGGCCCCGCAGAAGGTCGCCTCTCCGGAGACCCGGCAGTACGCCGCCTGGAGACGACCATCACCGCGGACAACAGCGCCTCCATCGCGCTGTTCACCTCGTTCGCGAACGCACGCAGCGCCTCGATCGAGCGCACGCCGCTCTTCGAGGCGGAGATGTTCCCCGACGGGCACGACGCGGAGCTGCTGTTCCGCATCGGCCCGTTCTCGACCGCACGACCCGACGGGAACGCCCCCTCGGGATCGACGACACACGGAGGTGTCATGTCCATGACGACGACCGCCGAACCCACCACCGCGATCTTCGACTCCCTCGAGTCGCAGGTCCGCAGCTACTGCCGCAGCTGGCCGGCGGTGATGACCCACTCCCAGGGGTCCACCGTCACCAGCGAGGACGGGCGAGAGTTTCTGGACTTCTTCGCCGGAGCCGGCGCGCTCAACTACGGACACAACAACCCCGCGCTGCTGGACCCGCTCCTCGACTATCTGCGCGAGGGCCGCATCGTGCACTCGCTGGACATGCACACCAGCGCCAAGCGGGACTTCCTGCAGGCCTTCTCGGACCTGATCCTCGAGCCGCGCAACCTCGACTACAAGGTGATGTTCCCGGGACCGACCGGGACAAACTCCGTCGAGGCCGCTCTCAAGCTGGCCCGCAAGGCGACGGGACGCCAGCACGTGCTGTCCTTCACCAACGCCTTCCACGGGATGACGCTCGGCTCGCTGGCGGTGACCGGAAACTCGATGAAGCGCAGGGGCGCGGGCATCCCGCTGACCAACAGCTCGAAGATCCCGTACGACGACTACTTCAACGGTGCCGTCGACGACTTCATGTGGCTGGAGCGGGTGCTCCAGGACAGCGGCTCCGGCGTCGACAAGCCGGCCGCGATCATCGTGGAGTCCGTCCAGGGCGAGGGCGGCCTCAGCGCCGCCCGGCTGGAGTGGCTCAAGGCGCTCTCGGACCTGTGCCGCGAGCACGACATCATCCTGATCGTCGACGACGTGCAGGCCGGCTGCGGCCGTACGGGCACCTTCTTCAGCTTCGAGGAGGCCGGGTTCACCCCTGACATCGTCTGCCTGTCGAAGTCGATCTCCGGCTTCGGCCTGCCGATGGCGCTGACCCTGATCCGGCCCGATCTCGACCAGTTCGAGCCCGGCGAGCACAACGGCACCTTCCGCGGTCACAACCTCGCCTTCGTCACCGCCCGGGTGGCCTTGGAGACGTACTGGGCCGACGACTCCTTCCAGAAGGACGTCCAGGCGAAGGCCGCCGAGCTGCGCACGGGACTGACGAAGATCGCCGAGCGCTACGAGGGTGCGGCCGTCCGCGGCCGCGGTCTCCTGACCGGCATCGCCTTCCCGGACGCCAGCTCGGCCGGGAAGATCGCGGCGGCTGCGTACGAGCAGGGCCTGCTGGTCGAGACCTCCGGGCCTGAGGACGAGGTGCTCAAGACGATGCCTCCGCTGACCATCAGCTCCGAGGAGCTCGCCCGCGGTCTCGCCGTCCTCGAGAAGGCGACCGCATCGGTCCTCGGCGACGCCAGCGCGGCCTGACCTGCCCCGACACCTGAATCGAGACAACATGCGCGTCACCTATCTGGAAGACCTCGACGACACCGACCGCGACGTACGCGTCGAGTCCGAGCACGGGACCTGGCGCAGCCGCCGGATCGTCCTGGCCCGCGAGGGCGTCGGTTTCTCCTTCCACGAGACCAACATCCCTGCCGGGACGACGAACGAGTTCTGGTACGCCAACCACATCGAGTGCGTCTACTGCGTCGGCGGCGAGGGCGAGCTCCTCGACCGCGAGACGGGAAAGACGTACGAGATCCGCGACGGGATGTGCTACCTGCTCGACAAGCATGACAAGCACACCGTCACCGCCACGACCGACCTACGTCTGATCTGCACCTTCAACCCGCCTGTCACCGGTCGCGAGGTGCACGACGCCGACGGCGTCTACCCGCTTCTCACCGAACCCGCCGAACCCGCCGAAACCGAGGAGGTAACTGCATGACCGCTACCACCGAACACGCCGAGGACCTCTACCCCACCCGCCTCGGGGAGGGCTACTCCACGCTCCCCCGGCACGACCAGGTCGTCTGGGGCACGGCGGCCGACGGGCCGATCGACCAGGAGACGCTCGACTCCTACGACGAGCGCGGCTACCTGACCGTGCCCGACCTCATCACTCCCGAGGAGGTCGAGGAGCTCCGCGCCGAGCTGCGCCGGCTGAGCAATGACCCGGAGACCCGGGCAGACGAGCGCACCATCATCGAGTCCGCCTCCCAGGAGGTGCGCTCGATCTTCGAGGTGCACCGGACCAGCGACCTCGTCGCCAGGCTGGCGGCCGACCCGCGCGTGGTCGGCCGCGCCCGGCAGATCCTCGGCTCGGACGTCTACATCCACCAGAGCCGGATCAACCTCAAACCCGGCTTCGGCGGCGGGGACTTCTACTGGCACTCCGACTTCGAGACCTGGCACGCCGAGGACGGACTGCCCCGGATGCGGACGGTCAGCATCTCCATCTCGCTGACCGACAACCACTCCTTCAACGGGCCGCTGATGATCATGCCCGGCACGCACCGGACGTACGTCTCGTGCGGTGGCGCCACACCCGAGGACAACTACAAGTCCTCGCTGGTGATGCAGGGCGCGGGCACTCCCGACCAGGAGACGATCACGAAGCTGGCCGACACCTACGGGATCGACGTGCTGGCCGGTGCTGCCGGCAGCGCGGTCATGTTCGACTGCAATTGCATGCACGGCTCCAACGGCAACATCACGCCGTACCCGCGCTCGAACGTCTTCCTGGTGTTCAACAGCGTGGAGAACGCCGCGGTCGAGCCGTTCTCGGCGCCGAGTCCCCGGCCCTCGTTCATCGGGGCGCGCGACTTCACCCCGGTGGGCTGACCGCCCGCGGCGCCCGAGCTGGTGCGGCGTACGTCTGTCTGGTCTTTGCCTACCCCTAGGCTGAGCCCCATGACACGCACCCGCGCCTTCTCGGGCGCCCTGACCGGCGCGGCTCTCCTGGCGCTGCCGCTCGCGCTGACGGCCTGCGGCTCGAGCGAGGACTACGTGCAGGAGAAGACGGTCGAGCGGATCGCGACCGAACAGCTCACCAACGCCATCGGCGTCACGCCCGAGGACCTCGACTGCCCCGGTGACCTCGAGGGCAAGGTCGGCACCGAGATGACCTGCGTCCTCACCTCCGAGGGCGAGAAGTACGACGCGATCATCACCGTCGACGACGTCGACGGTGGCCGGGTCCACTTCAACATCGACGTGCCACCGAACGCCACGGAGTGAGCCCACGGAGTCCTCGGAACCGATAGCCTGTTGAGTCGTGTCCCCTCATACGAGGCCTTTCTTCGACCATGTCGCGCGCGTGTGCGACGGCACGCCCTACAAGGCGACCGAGACGGCGCGCGGGTTCGACGTCGAGCTCGACCTGGCCGACGAGCGCTGGCACCCCCTGCTCCTGGGCGCCAAGCTGAACTGGGTCTTCACCTATCACGTGTCGATGCCGACACGGGGGTCCTACGCGATCATCGAGGACACCCGCAGCATCGTCTGGTTCGGCGACGTGCCCCACACCCAGAAGACCGGCGTACGCCGCATCGAGGCCGACGACGAGCAGACCGACCAGGGCGTGTGGACCGTGCACGACCCCGAGGCGGTCCCGGACGAGGACCAGTACCGTTTCGACGCCGAGGAGGGGCGCACGCTGATCACCAGCGTCGCGCGGCTCTACGCGCTGCAGCAGCGCGGCACCCGGCACGAGGGAACGGGCTTCTCGGTCGCCGTCGGCCTGGTCGTGACGCTCTCGGTGATCGCGACGGTCATCGGCGTCGCCGTGATCCTCAACCTGCTCGGCACGTTCGGCGCACCGTCGTAAAGAGTTCTGTGTGATGCTGGCCCGCATGGATCCGATCCGCGAGGCGACCCGGCAGTGGATCGCGCACGGCTGGGCCGACGCCGCCGACGGGATGGCGCTGGTCACCTCACTCGTGCGTGTGCACCAGCTCGTCATGGAGCGCGTCGACGCCGCACTGCGCCCCCATGACCTCTCCTTCGCCCGCTACGAGGTGCTCCGCCTCCTCTCCTTCACCCAGGAGGGCCAGCTACCGATGGCCAAGCTCGGCTCCCGCCTCCAGGTCCATCCCGCCTCGGTGACCAGCGCCGTCGCCCGCCTGGAGAAGCAGGGCTTCGTACGCCGCGGCCGCTCCGACGTCGACGGGCGGGTGGTCCTCGCCGCGATCACCGACGCCGGACGCGAGGTGGTCGAGGCGGCCACGGTCTCGCTCAACACCGAGGTCTTCGAGAAGCCGGGGATCGAGGACGTACCCGGTGTGACCGCGCTGCTCACCCAGCTCCGGGCAGCCTCCGGGGACACCGTCGACTAGGACGTGGCGTCGCTGCGGAGTCGGCTATCGCCAGAGCACGAAGTAGTAGACGAGCAGCGGGATCACGGGCGCGAGGAGAAACCAGGCCGTGGCCAGCGAAAGCTTGTTGATCAGGCGCACGCCGGCCACAGCCATCACGCCGAGAAGCACCGAGATCACGAAGAGCCCCTCCCTCGCCCCGCCCTTGTCGGCACCGGTGGCACCCAGCGCGGCCATCGCCAGGGAGTGCAGGAGCACGACCGCGCAGAGCAGCGACGATGCGACGTACTTCTTGACCTGCTCGATGTGCACGGCTCTCAGCTCTTCTTGACGTAGGTGGTCGGTGTCAGTCGTCGGCGACGGTGAGCTCGTCCTCGAACTCGCTGCGGGTCTCGGCGAGGCTGACCAGGATGGTGCGGGCGGAGAACAGGAGGTCGCGGACCTCGGGGATGCTGATGGAGTAGACCACCTCGCTTCCCTGTCGGTAGGAGGTCACCAGCGAGGTGCGTCGCAGCACCGAGAGCTGCTGCGACAGGTTGCTGGGCTCGATCGCGATCCGCTCCAACAGCTCGTGGACGGCATGGTCGCGCTCGGCGAGGAGCTCGAGGATGCGGATCCGTGCCGGATGGCCGAGGGTGCGGAAGAACTGCGCTTTGGCCTGGTAGAGCGGGACGCTCATCGAGGCCTCCGTCGAGCAGAGGTGAAGAAGAATTCCAGCATGGGGTTATGATACATACATGACTTGAAGATGTCTTCATGTCTTGAATCCTTCGCTCGACCTTCAGGAGCACATAGTGGCCAACGTGAGCGCCAGTCGGATCGAGATCGGCGACGTCATCACGATTCCCGGAACACCGATGCGTCGGTGCCGTGTACGCCTGATCCGATCAGCGGCGCCGGGAGTCGTGTGGCTGTACCTGACCGATTCCACCGGCGAGCGGCTCCGTCGTCACGTCGCGCTCCCACTGGACCAGAGCATCCTGCGCCACCACACGACCCCGTTCGACCCCGATCAGATCCCGGAAGACGGCTAGGTGTTCGACATGTCATCGGTGGCGCTCCCGCAGCTGAGAGAACGTGTCGCCGCTCTGTTGCCGGGCAAGGAAGACTGGGAGGCGGCCAGACGGGATCCGAAGAGGGACCTGCTCGCCGGGGTCACGGTCGCCGTCGTGGCGCTGCCGCTGGCGCTCGCGTTCGGGGTGTCCTCCGGGATGGGAGCACCGGCGGGGATCGTGACGGCCGTGATCGCAGGCGTCGTCGCGGCAGTGTTCGGCGGCTCGAACCTGCAGGTCTCGGGGCCGACCGGGGCGATGACGGTCGTGCTGGTGCCGATCATCCACGACTTCGGCCGCGACGGTGTGCTGATGGTCGGACTGCTGGCCGGGATCATGCTGCTGATCGCCGCCGGGCTCGGTCTCGGGAAGCTGGTGCGCTACCTGCCGGTGCCCGTGATCGAGGGATTCACCGTGGGCATCGCCGTGGTGATCGGGCTGCAGCAGGTGCCCGCGATGTTCGGGATCGACGGTCGCGAGTTCGAGCACACCTGGCAGGTCGCTCTCGACGTGGCCCACCGCTGGCTCGGGCAGCCACAGTGGGCACCCGTGGTGATGGCACTGCTGGTGGCGACGTTCATCCTGGTCGCGCAGCGGTGGCGTCCGGCGGTTCCGTGGTCCCTGGTGGCGATCGTGCTGGCCACCGTCGCCGGACTGTGGCTGCCCGTCCAGGGGATCGGCGAGCTGCCACCCGGTCTGCCAGCACCGAGCACCGGATTCCTCTCGCTGTCCGGGCTGACCGCCCTGGTCCCGGCGGCTGCCGCGGTCGCCGCACTGTCCGCGCTGGAGAGCCTGCTGTGCGCGACCGTGGCCGACTCGATGACCGTCGACGAGTCCCACGATCCCGACCGCGAGCTCGTCGGCCAGGGTCTGGCGAACCTCGCGGTGCCGTTCTTCGGTGGCGTACCCGCGACGGCGGCGATCGCGCGCACCGCCGTCAACGTGCGCGCCGGGGCGGGCTCCAAGCTGGCCGCTGTCACCCATGCGGTGGTCCTGCTGGTGATCGTGAGCGCGTTGTCCGGTCTTGTCGCCCACATCCCGCTCGCGGCGCTCGCCGGCGTGCTGTTGGCCACCTGCGTACGCATGATCGAGGTCGCCTCCGTCCTCGCGCTGCTGCGCTCCACCCGTGGCGACGCGGTCGTCCTCGTGCTCACCTTCGTGGTGACGGTCGCCTTCGACCTCGTCGATGCGGTGATCGCGGGGCTCCTGGTCTCGATCCTGTACGCACTGCGACAGGTCGCCCGCAGCGCGGTCGTCGAGCGGGTCGAGCCGTTCGAGCCCGCCCGCGGACTGCATTCCGAGGAGGAGCACGAGCTGCTGAAGAAGCACATCGTCGTCTACCGCTTCGACGGCCCGCTGTTCTTCGCCGCCGCCCACCGCTTCCTGCTCGAGCTCTCCGAGGTCGCCGATGTCCGGGTGGTGGTGCTGAGGATGTCCCGGGTGACCACGATCGACGCGACTGGCGCGAAGGTCCTCGACGAGGTCGTCTCCCGCCTCGAGCGACGCGGCAAGGTCGTCATGATCTCGGGCATCTCTCCAGAGCACGCCGAGGTCCTGGCCCGCCTCGGCGTCGCCGACCACCTGCGCCGGGACAACCGCATCCACAGCACGACCCCGGAGGCCATCTCCCGCGCGCTGGAGCTGGTGGCCGAGCACACCGTGACCTGAGGCAGCAGACCCACCAAAGAAGGTATCCCGACCACACCCGGAGCCGTGTACTGGCGAGTATGTGATCCACGACCTATCCTGGAAATACTTGGACGTCCAACTATTCCCTGGGAGCACCGCCCATGTCCGACCTCCACATCCCCCAGAACCACGTGCGGATCGTGACCGCGAGCAGCCTCTTCGACGGCCACGACGCCGCGATCAACATCATGCGCCGGATCTTCCAGGCGCAGGGCTGCGAGGTGATCCACCTCGGTCACAACCGCTCGGTGACCGAGATCGCCGACGCCGCCGTCCAGGAGGACGCCCACTGCGTCGCGGTCTCCTCCTACCAGGGCGGCCACGTGGAGTTCTTCGAGTATCTGGTCAGCGCGCTCAAGGACCGCGGTGCCGGCCACATCAAGGTCGTCGGCGGTGGCGGCGGCGTCATCGTCCCCTACGAGATCGAGCGGCTGGCCAACTCCGGCGTCAAGATCTTCTCCCCCGAGGACGGCCAGCGGCTGGGCCTTCCGGGGATGATCAACTCGGTCGTACGCGACATCGACCGCGATCTGTGGCCCACCTTCAACATCACCCCCTGCGGCGTGATCGAGGGCTACGGGCTCTCCATCGGCCGCGCCATCACCGGAGCCGAGCAGGCGCGGCTGCCCGAGGAGTTCCTGGCGCAGCTGCGTGAGACCGACCAGGCGGTCGTCCTCGGCATCACCGGCACCGGCGGCTCCGGCAAGTCCTCGCTCACCGACGAGCTGGTCCGGCGCCTGCGCACCGACCAGGAGGACAAGATCCGCATCGGCGTGCTCGCGATCGACCCGTCCAGGCGGCGCGGTGGCGGTGCGCTGCTGGGCGACCGGATCCGGATGAACTCGCTGGCCGCGATGCACGATGGCGGCTCGACGACGTTCTACCGATCGCTGGCCACGCGCGGTGGCCACGAGGTGCCCGAGCACTTCGCCGAGGTCCTCGCCGTGATGAAGGCCGCCGTCGACCTGGTGATCGTCGAGACGCCCGGCATCGGCCAGGGCGACACCGGGATCAGCGACTTCGTCGACGTGTCGCTCTACGTCATGACACCTGAGTTCGGCGCCGCGAGCCAGCTGGAGAAGATCGACATGCTCGACTTCGCCGACGTCGTGGCGATCAACAAGTTCGAGCGGCGCGGGGCCGAGGACGCGCTGCGCGACGTATCCCGCCAGCTCGTCCGCAACCGCGAGGCGTTCACCTCCTCCCCCGAGGACATGCCGGTCTTCGGCACCTCGGCGGCCGCCTTCGACGACGACGGCGTCACCGCGCTCTACCAGCACATCAAGGGCCTCCTCGTCGAGGCCGGCCTGCCGCTGAGCGAGGGCACGCTCCGCCGCGTCGACACCCGCCACTCCACCGGGCTGCACCCGATCATCCCCGAGAAGCGGGTGCGCTACCTGGCCGAGATCGCCGGCGACGTACGCGACTACCACGCACGCACCGGCGAGCTCATCGCCGCGGCGCGCAAGGAGCAGGCCTACGAGATCGTGGCCGCGGACCACCCCGAGCTCGAGATCCCCGCCTCCGAACTGCCCGAGGACCTGCGCACGCAGCTGGACTCGTGGGAGGAGACGAAGGCGACGTACGCCGCCGACGAGGGTGGCCGGACGTCGCTGTCGGGCAACTACATCCCGCGAGTGGCGACTCCCCGTTTCACCGACCGCGGCGAGCTGACCCGGTTCGCGCGCAACGAGAACCTGCCCGGGTTCTTCCCGTTCACCGCGGGCGTCTTCCCCCACAAGCGGGCCAACGAGGACCCGGCGCGGATGTTCGCGGGCGAGGGTGACCCGTTCCGCACGAACCGCCGCTTCAAGCTGCTCTCCGAAGGCCAGCCGGCCACTCGGCTCTCGACCGCGTTCGACTCGGTGACCCTCTACGGCCGCGACCCCGACGTACGCCCCGACATCTACGGCAAGGTCGGCACCTCCGGCGTCTCGGTGGCCACGCTGGAGGACATGAAGGCGCTCTACGACGGGTTCGACCTGCTCGCCCCGACGACCTCGGTGTCGATGACGATCAACGGGCCGGCGCCGACGATCCTGGCGTTCTTCCTCAACACCGTGATCGACCAGGCGCGCGAGCGCGGCGTCGACCCGGCGAAGGCACTGCAGACCGTCCGCGGCACGGTGCAGGCCGACATCCTCAAGGAGGACCAGGGCCAGAACACCTGCCTGTTCTCCACCGAGTTCTCGCTGCGCTGCATGGCCGACATCCAGGAGTGGTTCATCGAGAACGGCGTACGCAACTTCTACTCCGTCTCGATCTCCGGCTACCACATCGCCGAGGCCGGGGCGAACCCCATCTCCCAGCTCGCCTTCACGCTGGCCAACGGGTTCACCTACGTGGAGTCCTACCTCGCGCGCGGGATGGACATCGACGACTTCGCCCCGAACCTGTCCTTCTTCTTCTCCAACGGGATGGACCCGGAGTACTCGGTCATCGGCCGCGTCGCCCGGCGGATCTGGGCGATCGCGATGCGGGACCGCTACGGCGCCTCGGAGCGCTCGCAGAAGCTGAAGTACCACATCCAGACCTCGGGACGGTCCCTGCACGCGCAGGAGATGGACTTCAACGACATCCGCACCACGCTGCAGGCGCTGATCGCGATCTACGACAACGCCCAGTCGCTGCACACCAACGCCTTCGACGAGGCCGTGACCACCCCGTCGGAGGAGTCGGTGCGGCGCGCGCTGGCGATCCAGCTGATCATCAACCGCGAGTGGGGCATGGCGTTCAACGAGAACCCGCTCCAGGGCTCCTTCATCATCGACGAGCTCACCGACCTCGTCGAGGAGGCGGTGCTGAAGGAGTTCGACCGGATCTCCGAGCGCGGCGGCGTGCTCGGCGCCATGGAGACCGGCTACCAGCGCGGCAAGATCCAGGACGAGTCCATGCTCTACGAGCACCGCAAGCACGACGGCACCCTGCCGATCGTCGGCGTCAACACCTTCGTCCGCGACACCAACGGGGCCCCCGCCGGCCCGGTGGAGCTCGCCCGTGCGACCGAGACCGAGAAGAAGTCCCAGCTCGACCGCGTCCACGCCTTCCAAGCCGCCCACTCTCGTGAGGCCGAAGAGGCGATCGCCCGGCTCAAGCAGGCCGCAACGTCCGACGAGAACATCTTCGCCGCGCTCATGGACGCAGCCCGGGTCTGCTCGCTCGGGCAGGTCACCGAGGCGTTCTTCGAGGTCGGGGGCCAGTATCGGCGGAACGTCTGATGGATGTTCGTCTAGGTATGCAGCCGAACCGTCACTCCCCGTGCGGAGTTCCGCACGGGAAGTGACAACCGACCTGCATACCTTGATGAACATGCGCGACGACCTAGGCACCCCGTACGACGGCCCGCACCCGGCGACCCGAGTGATCTCGCTGGTCCCGTCGCTAACCGAGGCGCTCGCCTCGGTCGCGGCGGACCGGCTGGTCGGAGCCACCGACTGGTGCACGCACCCGGCGGAACTGGAGGTGCCACGAGTGCGCGGCACCAAGAACCCGGACCTGGCCGCGATCGCGGCGCTGGCACCGGACGTCGTGGTGGCCAACAAGGAGGAGAACCGGGAGCTGGACGTACGCCGCCTGCGGGAGCGCGGCGTCCGGGTCTGGGTGACAGACATCGAGACGGTTCCCCAGGCGGTCGCGTCGATGGAGAGCCTCCTCGACGGCATCGGCTGGGAGCGCCCCGACTGGCTCGCGGAGGCCCGTCGGCTGTGGTGCGGACCGCTCCCCCAGGTCAGCCGCCGGGTGGCGGTGCCGATCTGGCGCGATCCGTGGATGGTGGTCGGGTCACGTACGTTCACCGGCGACCTGCTGCGGCGGCTGGGCTGGGAGAACGTCTACGGCCACCACGCGGATCGCTATCCGCACGTCGACCTGGCCGACATCGATGGGGCCGGGCCCGATGCCGTGCTGCTCCCCGACGAGCCGTACGTCTTCACCCTCCAGGACGGACCGGAGGCCTTCACCCGGACGCCGACGGAGCTGGTCAGCGGCCGGCTGATCACGTGGTACGGGCCGAGTCTCCTCGAGGCACATCAGTGGGCAAGCGGCTGATCGCGGGAAGCAGAGCCAGTGCGTTGATCACGACCGAGAAGACCAGCAGGGCCAGGGCCCATCCCGGATGACCGGCGTCGAGGAGTGCCAGCGAGGCGAGTCCGAAGACGATCACCTTGGCGACCGGCCGGATCACCGGTCCGCTCCGAGTCGCCTTGGGCGAGGCGAACATGCCCCAGGCGAACGCAGCCGCCACGGGGAGCAACCACACCAGCAGCCACCGAGGCTCGTGCTGCCAGCCCCACACCCCGAAAGCAGCCATCGCCAGCAGCTCGTCGATGAACACCAGAGTCAGCACGAACCAACCGAAGACCGCCACGGCGGCATCGTAGGGACATCTCTCCGCCTCAGCCAGCGGTTAAGACCGTCAGGTCACGCAGCGCATATCGGTGATGCTCGGCCTCCTCGGCGAGCACGACCTTGAGGCAGCGGCGTACGGAGAACTCGGCGTCGGTGTAGCCGCCGACCGGGCGCCGTCGGCAGAGCCGGTCGAGATCCTCGTCGGTGAGGCCCGCGACGTAGCCACGGATCGTCGCCATCCGCGCGAGCCGAGCCTCCAGCACCTCGTCGAGGCCCGCCTCGACGCTGGTGTCGATCCCGGTGCCTTCGTCGGACCCCGCCGGACCGTAGCCGAGCGGGTGGTAGGGCGAGTCCTCCTCGAGCACACAGTTGCCGAACCACTTGTCACTGGCGAAGAGCAGGTGTCGCAGCGTCTCCACGAACGACCACTCGTCGTCGACGCGCTCGCGCTGCTTCTCCTCGGGCATCGCCCGGACCCGCTCGATCGTCGCCGCCCACTCTTCCTCGAGCAGATTCCAGACCGAGCGGATCTCGTCGGCAGTCTCCGCCTCACGCGCGAGGCGGCGTGACGGGTGGATGCGGTCGAGCTCGGACTCGACGTACGCCGTCACGTCGACGTCGTTGACCACGACCCGCCCGAAGTCGCCGCCGAGATAGACGTCGCGGCCCCAGCAGTCGACGATCTTGAGCCGCTCCTCGAACCAGCAGTCGCGGATCTCCAGACCGCCGAGATCGCTCTGCGAGATCAGCGCGTCGCGGAACTGGTCGGTCTCGGCGTACGTCTTCTGCTCAGAGGGCATACGCCATCGTCGGCCGACCCGGCGAACCCGTCAACGGACTAAACGACCTAACGGAAGGCCGGCTTCTCCTTGGCCAGGAACGCGCGGACGCCCTCCTTGAAGTCGGCGCCGGTGTAGACCTCGCGCAGCAGGTCCTCGTCACCTTCGGGCGAGGCCTCGGTGCGGGCGGCGTACACAGCGAGCTGACTCTTGGTGGCCCGGACGGTGACGCCGGAGAGCGCCAGGATGCCCTCGACCAGCGCGTCCACCTCGTCGGCCAGCGATTCCGTGACCGCCGTCAGCGCGCCGGTGGCGTAGGCGCGGTCGGCGTTGATCAGCCGGGCGGCGAGGAGCATCTCCCGCACGATCGGCTCACCGAAGACCGCGGCCGCGCGGTAGACGATGGAGGCCGCGAGCGCATTGCCGAGCGTCTTCGCGATCGGGTAGCCGAAGCGCGAGTGGGGCGTCGCGACCCGCAGGTCGCAGTGGGTCGCGACCGCGAGC
This sequence comes from Nocardioides sp. NPDC057767, assembly GCF_042798275.1. Taxonomy (NCBI): domain Bacteria; kingdom Bacillati; phylum Actinomycetota; class Actinomycetes; order Propionibacteriales; family Nocardioidaceae; genus Nocardioides; species Nocardioides sp. NPDC057767. Next base: position 42,385 of record NZ_JBHVKJ010000040.1, read on the forward strand.
CCGCCCCCGACACAGACCCCGTCGACCGCGGCGATGGTGACCTGCGGGAGGGCGAAGAGCTTCTCGAGCAGCGCCCGGATCCAGTCCTCGTAGTCCACCGCGTCGCGGGAGAGGAAGTCGGAGATCTCGTTGCCGGCCGCGAACGCCCGCCCGCCGGTGCCGGTCAGCACCAGCACCTTCACCGACTCGTCCGCCGCGAGCTCGTCGCACAGATCGTGCAGCGCGCCGTACATCGCATGCGTGAAGGCGTTGTGCTTCTGCGGTCGGTTGAAGGTCACCTGTACGACGCCTGGGCGCCGCTCCACTACCAAGTCCTCGCTCACGAGAACCGAGCGTAGGGCACCCTCGCGGGTGCCCTACGGTGGCGTTCGTCACAGGCGCGGCTTCACCTGGTCGGTGTAGATCTTCTCCAGCGCCGCCTTGAGGCTGTCCATCTCGGTCTGGACGTCCTTGTCCTCGGTGAGGACGGCGGCCATGTGGTTGGCCATCTCCAGGTCGCCGCCGGGCAGGAAGACGCGGGCGTAGTCCTGCGAGCGGGTGTTGGGGAGCTGGTCGATCGCGACCTGGGCCTGCGGGGTCTTCTTCAGGATCGCGGCGGGGTCGGCGGACTTACGGATCGGCACGTAGCCGGTCGCCTCGGAGAACTTGATCGCCTGCTCGGGCTCGGTGAGGAACTTGATGAAGGTGCCGGCCGCGAGCTGCCGCTCCGGGCTGATGTCCTTCGGGATGCCGACGCCGGAGCCGCCGGTCGGGCAGATCTTCTCGGTCTCCGCCGGCCCGGCCGGCAGCGGGGCGACGCCGACCTCGAACTTCGCCGAGGTGATCGCGGTGATCAGGTCGCCGGTCGAGCCGACGGTGGCGCTGGCGACACCCGCCGCGAAGTCCTGGATCTGGTCGACCCCGGCGACGCCGGCGACCTTGTCCTTGTAGACCCAGTCCTTGAGGAAGGAGAGCGCCTCGACCGACTCGGCCGAGTCACAGGTGATGTCGAAGGACTCCTCCTTGGACCAGCCGCCGCCCCAGCCCCACAGGTTGTTCTGCAGGGTCCAGCCTGCGTAGCCCGCCAGGGCCGGGAACTGGAAGGCGAACTTCGCGCCGCTGGCCTGGGCGAGCTCGGTCTTCCACTCGCCGAACTCCTCCCAGGTCTGCGGGCCCTGGTCGGGCAGCCCGGCCTTTGTCCAGTGGTCCTTGTTGTAGTAGAAGAGCGGCGTCGAGCGCGCCCAGGGGACCGCCCAGTGGGCGTCGTCGTAGAGGTAGTCGCCCAGCAGCGAGTCGACGTAGTCGTCGGTGTCGAATTCGAGCGCCTCGAAGAGGGAGTCGAGCGGGATGATCTGGTCGTTCATCTTGTAGCGGAACCACCACACGTCCGACAGGTTGATGATGTCGGGCAGGTCGCCGCCGGTCTGTGCGGTCTGGAACTTCTGCGCGATCTCCTCGTAGTCGGCGCCGGCCGTGACCAGCTTGACCGTGATGTCGGACTGCGAGGCGTTGAAGGCGTTGACGATCTCGGTGCTGATCTTGATCGAGTCACCGGGGTTGGAGGTCCAGAAGGTGATCTCCTTGGCCGGCTTCACACCGCTGAAGTCGACCTGCTCGACGGCGCTTGCGCCGCCTCCGCCGCCGCTGGTCGAGGGGCCGCCGCCGCAGGCGGAGAGCGCCGCCGCGGAGATACCCAGGGCGCTGAGGCCGAGGAACCGTCGTCGGTCCAGGATCAGGCCCGAGCGATGCAGGTTGGACGAGGTGTTCATGAAGCATCCTTTCCCTGTTGTGCCAACTGTGGGCTGAGAACGTCAGCCTTTGACGCCGCCTTGGGTGAAGCCGTTGACGATGTGACGCTGCAGGAGCGCGAAGACAGCGAGGATCGGGAGCAGCACCATCACGGTGCCGGCCATCAGGACGCCGAACGAGCTGGCCGCGGACTCGCTGTTCTGCAGCAGCGTCAGGCCGCGCGGCAAGGTCATCATCTCGGGCTCGGAGATGATGATCAGCGGCCACAGGTAGTCGTTCCACTCGTAGACCACGTTGACCAGCGCCACGGTCGCGATGCTCGGCAGAGCCATCGGCACGACGTGGTGCCACAGCCGCTTCCAGTGGCCGGCGCCGTCGAGGTGGGCCGCCTCGATCACCTCGTAGGGCAGCTGCAGGAAGGCCTGGCGGAGCAGGAACGTACCGAAGCCGGTGCCGAGGCCCGGCAGGATCAGGCCCCAGTAGGTGTTCTCGCCGCCGAGGCTGCTGATGAAGACGTAGTTGGGCAGCGCGGTGACCTGAGGCGGCACCATCATTGTGGCGAGCACGCCCCAGAAGAGGTACTTCTTGCCGGGGAACTCGCAGAAGACCAGGCCGTACGCCGTCAGGATCGCGAGCAGGACCTTCAGTCCGGCACCGACGACCGTGACGATGCCGGAGTTGAGGAAGAGCCGCCCGAAGGGGACCTTCTGCGCAGCCTCGGAATAGTTCTCCGGCTGCCAGACCTCGGGGAAGACGACCAGGTCGGTGGTCGCCAGATCGCCAGGGCCCTTGAAGGAGGCCAGGATCATGTAGCCGAGCGGCAGCACGACGACGAGCACCGCGAGCAGCAGCACCAGGTAGTCGCGTACGGTCAGCGGCGTCAGCCGCACTCTGCGTGAGGGAGCGCTCATCGGTAGTGGACCCGCCTCTCCACGACGATCAGCTGGACGAGCGTGAGCACCACGAGGATCGCGAAGAGCACCGTGGACAGCATCGCGGAGTAGCCCGCCTGGCTCTGCTCCTTGAAGCCGGTCAGGTAGGCGTCGAAGATCAGGGTGCGGGCGCCGCGACCGAGCTTGTCCATCGCGATCAGCAGGTCGAAGGCCTGCAGGCTGTTGAGGATCGTGGTGACCATCAGGAAGAACGTGGTCGGCGACAGCAGCGGCAGGGTCACTGTGAAGAACCGCCGCACCGGCCCGGCACCGTCGAGGTCGGCCGCCTCCAGCAGGTCGCCCGGGACGGCCTGGAGACCGGCGAGGTAGACGACCGCGGCGTAGCCCAGGTTCTTCCAGACGTAGACGATGATCACCATCGTCAGCGTCCACGGCGGCGAGTTGATCCACTCCGGGCTGTTCAGGCCGACGTCGCGCAGGATCGCGGAGAGCGCTCCGATGTTGGGGTCGAAGATGTAGAGCCAGGCGAGTCCGACGCCGTAGCCGGAGAGGATGTACGGCGCGAACACCGTCGCCTGTGCGAACCCGGCGCCCGGGAGCCTGCGGTTGAGCGCCAGCGCGACGCCGAGGCCCAGCGCGAGGGTGAGGCCGACGGTCGCGACGGTGAAGATCGCCGTCGTGGTGAGCACCTTGCTCGCCTCGCCGGAGGAGAAGAAGTCGCGGTAGTTGCCCAGCCCGACCGGCGTCGCGAACTTCGAGCCGAGAGTCCAGTTGAGCGTGGAGTAGTAGATGTTCTGGAAGAGCGGGCGGTAGATGAAGACCGCGATCAGGGCGACGTTGGGCAGCACGAACGCCAGAAAGATCAGCCACTCCCGTACGCGTCTTCCCGAGAGTGCCTGACGTGGTCGCTTGGTCGTGACGGCCGTCATACCTGGCACGATCGGTGAGTCAAGCGGCTGGGTCGGACCCCGTCAAGAGTAAAACTCTCGGTCTCAAGATTTCGTTACCGGAAACTGATGGTGAACGTCATCTGGTTACCAACCAACGTCCGAGCAACGTGCCGTCGTGCTCGATGAGCGATCCCAAGGACACCGGTACGTCGGTCGGCGGGCCGGTCACGATCCGTCGGCCTTCGCCGGCGAGGAGCTTGGGCGTGATCGTGTGGCAGAGCTCGTCGACCATCCCGGCCCCGAGCAGCGAGCCGAGGAGGCTCGGCCCGCCTTCGCAGAGCACATGGCGCATGCCCTCCTCGTGGAGCCTGCGCATCAGCGCGGGCAGGTCGACCTCGGAGGCGCCGACGACGTAGACGTTCTCCTCGCCGATCTCGTCACGGGCGGCGTCCAGGCCGGGCGCGCCGGCCACCGTGGCGAGCCGCACCACGCCGGGCTCGGACCCGCGGAGCTCGTCGGGCACCCGGCCCCGACGGGAGACGATGACGATCGGCGCGCCCTTGGCCGTGTAGGTCTCGGCGGTGGCGGTCCCCGCCCCGACCAGGACCACGTCGGCGAGCTCGCGCAGGACGTGGAAGACATCGACGTCGACGGCGTTGTTGACCGTGCCGGAGAGGCCGTCGGAGCCGGTCGCCGCGCCGTCCAGGGAGCTGACCATGTTGACCCGCAGCCAGGGCAGGCGGGGAGGGGTGTAGATGGCCCGCAGGCCTTCGCGGGTCGTCGGGTCGCCGTCACCGTGCAGGAGGATCACCCTGCCAACGTTAGGCGCTGGCACCTGCCGCTATCTTCTTCGCATGAGTTGGTTGGTTACCGGAGGCGCGGGCTACATCGGATCGCACGTCGTGCAGGCGCTGCTCGACGCAGGCCTCGAGCCGGTCGTCATCGACGACCTGTCCTCGGGGTTCGCGAAGTTCGTGCCCGACAACGTCACGTTCGTCGAGGCGACGCTGCTGGACAAGGCGGCGATCGAGCAGGCGATCACCGACAACGGCGTCGAGGGGGTCATCCACCTCGCCGGCTTCAAGTACGCAGGCGTCTCGGTGCAGCGGCCGCTGCACACGTACGCCCAGAACGTCACCGGCACCGCCAACCTCCTCGAGGCGATGGTGGCCACCGGTGTCGACAAGCTGGTCTTCTCCTCCTCCGCCGCCTGTTTCGGCACCCCCGACGTCGACCTGGTCACCGAGACCACGCCGACCAACCCGGAGAGCCCCTACGGCGAGTCGAAGCTGATCGGCGAGTGGCTGATCGCCGACGTGGCGCGCGCCGAGGGCCTCGCGCACACGTCGCTCCGCTACTTCAACGTGGTGGGCTCCGGCAGCAAGGACCTCTACGACACCAGCCCCCACAACCTCTTCCCGCTGGTCTTCGACGCGCTGGCCAAGGGCAAGACGCCGCAGATCAACGGCGACGACTACCCGACCCCCGACGGCACCTGCGTACGCGACTACGTGCATGTCGCCGACCTCGCCCACTCCCACGTCGTGGCCGCCAAGCGGCTCGCCTCGGGTGCGGATCTGGAGGCCGTCTACAACCTGGGCTCCGGCGACGGCTCCTCGGTGCGGCAGATCATGGATGCCATCCGCGAGGTGACCGGCATCGACTTCGAGCCTGTCATCAAGCCGCGCCGTGCCGGCGACCCCGCCCGCATCGTCGCCACCGGCGAGCTCGCCCGGCGCGACCTCGAGTGGGAGATGCGCCACGACCTGCGCTCCATGGTCGCCACCGCCTGGGAGGCTCGCCAGGCCGCGGGAGCGGACTACCCCAGCTGACCTCGGGCGCGATGTTCACCGAGGTCCACGAAATAAGCGACGGCTCACCGAGTCAACTCGGTGAGCCGTCGGGCGTGCTGGACCAGGATCAGGCCTTCTTGGCAGCCGTCTTCTTGGCCGGAGCCTTCTTGGCGGGAGCCTTCTTGGCGGGAGCCGGCTTCGCGGCCGGAGCGGCCTCGGCAGCCGGGGCCTCGGCCTTGGGCACCTCAGCCTTGGGAGCCTCGGCCGGGGTCTCGGCGGTCTCGGACTTCTTGAACTTCGCGACGAAGGTCTCACCGCGGGTGGCGAGCTTGTCGTAGGTGCCGGTGGCGGAGCCGGTGGTCTCGTCGAGCTTGGCCTTGACGGTGGTCTTCAGCTTCTCGGGAAGGACGGTGTACTGCTCCTTGGCGAGGGCCGGGAGGGCCTTCGGGTCGAAGCCGGTCACGGTGGCCTTGGCGGCGGTCGCCCGCTCGGTCGCCTGAGTGCGGTAGGCGGTGGCCTTCTCGGTCGCCTTGGTGCGGGCGTCGGTCAGCTTCGTGGTCGCCTCGGAGCGGTAGCCGTCGACACGCTTCTGCAGGTCGGTGGCGAGGTCCTTGACGGTCTCGTAGGCCAGGTCAGCAACGCCGGCGACGGCGTTGAGGGGCTTGGTGGTCTCAATCTTGGGCAGCGTGGGCATCTGGGTTCTCCTCGTGATGGGGTTCTTCGTCGGTTTCATCGGCGGCCGGCGCATCGTCGGTGACACGACTGTTGAGAGCAAGGAACGAGTGGTAGACGTCGAGCAGCGAGTGCTTCTGCCGCTCGGTCAGACTCGGATCGGCGAGCACCGCGAGCTCCACGGATCCTCCGACGTTGGAGTCGGGGCTGAGGATCCCGGCACGGACGTAAACCTGCTCCGCCGAGATACGCAGCGCCTTCGCGATCTGCTGGAGGACCTCAGCCGATGGCTTGCGCAGACCGCGCTCGATCTGACTGAGGTAGGGGTTGGACACGCCTGCTTGGTCGGCGAGCTGACGCAGAGACATCTCGGCAGAGATCCTCTGTTCCTTCAGATACTCGCCGAGCGAGCCGACCGCACTCGTGACCTTGCTCTTGACCATGACTCCAGTGTGCTAACAATTGCTAGCAAACACAAGTCCTGAGCAACCGAAGTGACACGCATCACCCACTAGTTGCTACGTCAACTGGCGGGAAAACGCGGAACGCCCACTCCTCAGGATCGCTAGCGGCGCGCTAGCACTCACAGCAACGCGCGGATCTCGCCCACCGGGCGGCCACCGCCGAGGATCAGCGCCTCCCCCGTCGCCCGCAAGGCGTCGGCGTCGACCCCGTCCAGGTCACCGACCCCGTCGCGCAGCAGCGCGGCGGCCATCACGACCGCGCGCGCCCGGTCACCACCGTCGTCGGCCTTCAGTGCCCACGCACGGCCGTCGGGCAGGGCGACCGCGTAGACGGCCTCGGCCCCCAGCTTGCCGATCAGACCCGGCACCGCCCGGTGCAGCGCGACCTCGTCGCGCGTGGTCCCCGAGACGTACGCGGGGTGCGACCGCATCGCCTCGGCGACCCGCGCACCCGGCCCGTCCACCGCCGAGGCGATGGTCGAGAACGCCCGCGCCAGCCCGGTCAGCGACGTCGACAGCGCCGGTGCGCCGCAACCGTCGACCGTGACGTACGCAGCCTCGCCGGTGCACGCCTCGAGGATCTCCTGGATCCCCTCCTGCAGCGGGTGCTTGGGGTCCAGATAGTTCTCCAGCGGCCAGCCGGCAGCGACGCAGGTGGCGAGCATCGCGGCATGCTTGCCGGAGCAGTTCATCGCCAGCCGGGTCTTCGGCTCGTCGCGGCGGAGCGCCTCCTCCCGGGCCTCGACGCCGAACGGGTGGTCCTCGATGTTGCCGAGCGCGGACTCGTCGAGGCCGACGGTGGCGAGGATGCGGCGTACGCCTTCCTGGTGGAACGCCTCCCCCGAGTGGGAAGCGCAGGCGAGGGCGAGCAGGTCGGGTGGCAGGTCGAGGCCGAGGATCACCATCGCCAGGGCTTGCACCGGCTTGTTCGACGACCGCGGGAGTATCGGCGAGTCGACGTCGCCGAGCGACCACTCCACGGTGCCGTCGGCCGAGAGGGAGAGGACGGATCCGTAGTGGTGTCCCTCGACGAAGTCGGAGCGGATGATCTCGGCGAACGGCACAGGTGCTGGCATGGGGGCGAGACTATGTGAGAGTTGCCCCGTGTTCGCCGACCTCCTCACCCAAGAAGCGCTCAGCGTGCTCGTGGTCAGCTTCGGCATCGGCATCGTCGTCGGACTGACCGGCATGGGCGGTGGCGCCCTGATGACGCCCGCGCTGATCTTCCTCGGGGTGCCCCCCACGACCGCGGTCGCCAACGACCTCGTCGCCGCCTCGGTCAACAAGTCGGTCGGCGCCGCGGTGCACTGGCGCCACGGCTCGCCCAACATCCGGCTGGCGACCTACCTGATCATCGGCTCGGTGCCGTGCGCGTTCCTGGGCACCTTCGTCCACAAGCTCGCACCGGGCGACACCGACCACTTCCTCAAGATGATCCTCGGCGGAGCGCTGCTGTTCGCCGCGGCGTCCTACATGTTCCGGATGTATCTCCAGCTGCGCCAGGTCGCTTCCGGCAACGTCGCTCCCGAGGACGACCCCGACCTGAAGCCGGTGCTCACCATCGTCATCGGCGCGCTCGGCGGCCTCCTGGTCGGCATCACCTCGGTCGGCTCCGGCTCGGTCATCATGATCGCGCTGCTGCTGCTCTACCCGACGCTCTCGGCGGTCAAGCTGGTCGGCACCGACCTGCTCCAGGCCGTGCCGCTCGTGCTCGCCGCCGCGATCGGTCAGGTGATCAACCACGGCGTCGACTGGGCGGTGCTGATCCCGCTCATCCTCGGCGGCACCCCCGGCACCTTCCTCGGCTCCCGGATGGCGCGCTGGGTCTCGCAGTCGGTCATCCGGCGCGGCATCGTCATCATGCTGACCCTCTCGGGCGCCAAGATGCTCGGCGCGGACGCCACCTTCCTGCTGCTCCTCGGCGGCGCGATGCTGCTCCTCGGTCCGCTCCTGTGGGGCTTCATCCGCCAGTCGCGCGGCCTGGCCCCCTTCGACAACAACGCCGCCGCCTGGCGGCTGCCCGAACGCTCGGAGAAGTAGCCCCCGCCGAGTCGGCTCATCTGTCTCACCACAAAGCATCGAGTCGGCGCGTCTGTCCCACTTTCCTGGGACAGACCCGCCGACTCGGCG